>JAFGWC010000058.1 GCA_016937695.1 Bacteroidales bacterium | reverse complement strand
AGTATTCCGTTCAATGGAGTTCTTAATTCATGAGGCAAAAAATTACTGATATTTTCTCTTAAATTTTGCATTTTCTTATCAAATCTTTCTTGCTTTTCTAACTTATTATTTATAGAAATCAGCAAATCATCCGGACTTAGAGGTTTTGTAAGATAATCATCAGCACCTAAATTCATTCCTTCTCTAATATCATCTTTATTTGCTTTTGCTGATAAGAAAATAACAGGAATGTTTTCGGTCGCTGCATATTTTTTAAGCTCTTTAATAAACTGAAAACCATCTAAAACAGGCATTAAAATATCTGATAATATTAAATCAGGAATATTTTCTTTGGCAATATGCAAACCTTCTAAACCATTTTTAGCTTCTAAAACATTGAAATTTTCCATTTTTAAAATGTCGCATATTTCTTCTCTAATTGCCAGAGTGTCTTCAACTACTAATATTGTTTTCATGTTTTTTACAATTAATAATTAACAATTATACAATTTCAGGTTTATGAGGCAAAGTGAATGTAAATTTTGTGCCTTTTCCTTCGTTGCTGTCGATATAAATTTTACCATTGTGCTTTTCAACAGCTTCTTTTACAATAGCTAATCCTAATCCTGTTCCTTGTATTGTTTCAACATTTTGCCCGCGATGAAAAGGTGTAAATATTTCCTTTATTTCGTTACGGTTTATTCCAATTCCATAATCAATTACCTCAAAAATCATAAACTCTTTAGTTTTTAAACAGTTAAAGTTTATAAATTTTCTATTTGGCGAAAATTTTATTGCATTTGATAAAAAATTAATAAATATGTTTCGGCCAAGTTTTTTATCGATATAAATTTTAGTATTAGCTTCTAAAGTTTCAATTTTTATTTCGTGCGTGTTATTTGTAACATTTAAAACTTCTTCAATAATTGGTTCAATAAATTCATTAAAATCTAATTCTTCTGGCATAAAAGCCAGTTTATTTGCACTTACTTTTCCAATAACCAAAACATCGTCAAGTAAATCTGTCATGTGGTGTACTTGTGTTTCTATTTTGTTAAGTTTTTCGTTTCTTGATTTTTCTTCAATTTTAGGCCAGTATTTTTTTAAAAAACCTGCCGAAAAACTAATTGCCGAAAGCGGAGTTCTAAACTCGTGCGATGCCATTGAAACAAAACGAGATTTTAATTCGCTAAGTTCTTTTTCTTTTTTTAAGAGGCTTTCTAGCTTTTTTGTTCTTATTTTTACTTTTTTCTCTAATTTGCTTCTGTATTTATCCAGTTCGGTAATATCTTGTCCGGCACAAATTACGCCTTTAATGTTTCCTTTTATATCGAGGTGTGCGCTTGTATTTAAAAGTATTTTTTTAAATTTTCCGTTTTGTTGTTTTATTTCAAATTCGTAATTCTCTATCTCATAGCCTTTTAATGCGTTTTCTATTATTGAAGCAATATTTTTTTTGTTTTCGCCTTCAAATAATTCTCCTGCAAAGTTTTTATTTAATATTTCTTCTTTTTTGTATCCGGTAATTTTTTCGGCACTTTTATTCCAAATATTTATTTTTCCATTTTTATCAATTACAAAAATTGCATTATTAACTGTTTGTATTAAATTACTTATTTCTTCGGCTTTATAAATTATTTCTTTTTCGGCTAATTTTAAATCGCTGATATCTCTAACAAGCAAAAGTAATTTTGTTTCGTTATCTGCTTCGTGAATGCTAAAATGAGTCTCGCACCAAATTTCTTTACCAAATGAAGAAGCTAAACGCAAAATTCTTTTAACTTCTTTCTTTGTTTCAAGGCATTTTTCGGCATCTTTTAATAATCCGCTTTTTTCCCAAGATGGCAGTTTTCTAAAGTTTTGCATAAGCACTTCACTTGTTGTTCCGCCTACTATTTTTATAATATTATCGTTTGCCGAAATACAATCTCCGTTTTTATTGTATATCCCAACTCCTAATTCGGCTGTTTTAATTATTTTTTGGTTTAAATTAAAAGATTCTTGCAAAGCATTTTGTAAAATCGTATTTTCGGTAGTGTCTGATATAAAGGCACTTACGCCGTGTAAATTGTTTTTATCATCAAACTGAGGACTCATTTTATTTGTTATCCATCTTATTTCGCCATCAGGTTTTATTATTCTGTAATTGTTAATTATCGGCATTCCTTTTTTAAAATCGGCTCTGTTAATTTTAGCAAAATATTTATCTTCGGGATGAATAATTTCTGTAATTAAATTTGAATTGCTGTAAAAATCTTGTGGTTTGTAACCAAAAATATCAATACATGCAGGCGATATTTGCAGAACTTTATTTGTATCAACATCAATAGAATAAAAAATATCTTTTGTATTGTTAAATATGTTTTCTATTTGTTGCGATTTTATAATTAAATTGTCTTCAATTTCTTTTCTTTTTGTAATGTCTTCTTTTAAGGCTATATAATTTGTAATTATTCCTTTATCATCTGTAACTGGACCAATTGTAACGTCTTCCCAATAAAACTCGCCGTTTTTCTTTTTGTTTTTTAAAGCACCGTTCCAAGTTTCGCCTGAGCTTATTGTATCCCAAAGGTTTACGTAAAATTCTTTTGGGTGAAATCCCGATTTTAAAATACGAGGATTTTGCCCTAGAACTTCGTTAAGAGTATAGCCTGTAATATCAATAAATTTTGGGTTAACAAACTCAATATCACCATTATAGTCGGTAATTACAATTGCTACAGGGCTTTGTTCTATTGCTGTTGTTAATTTCCTTATTTCGGCTTCTTCTTTTAATTTTTCGGAAATATCGTTTCCAACTGCTAAAAAATATTTTTTATCGTTCTGTTTTATCAGTTGTAATTGAATTTCAAGAGGATAAAATGTATTATCTTTTCTTTTATGCCTTGTTTGAAAAGTAATTTTTCCTTTTTTGCCGCTAAATAATGGATTAATAATTTTTTTAAATTCAATTTCGTTTAATTCAGTATTAATATCAAGAACAGTCATTTTTAAAATTTCATCTCTTGTATATCCAAGATTTTTTACTGAAGCATCATTAATATATTCAAATCTAAAATTATTTATTTCAAACAAGTAAATTTCGTTAAAACTTGCTTCTAAGCTAGCTAATAGTTTTATTTTTTCTTCTTCTGTTTTTCTCAGCTCTGTAATATCTTTATAAACAGACATTAAGGAATATGTATCGTCTGTGTTTTTCAAATAAGAAAATGTTGTAATATAATACTTGTTTGTTGTCGGATGTATTATTTCTTTTTCAATAACTTCATTTTTTTTGAGTGTATCAAAAACGCACCAAGGGCATTTTTCTTTAAATCCAAAAAGGGCAATATAGCAATATTCCGAATCTCCGTTTTGTTTTATATTTTTGCTTGCAGCAGGATTTCTATACCTAAGTTTATAATCTGTTGAGCTGATTATTATTGCATCAGAATTATTATCTAAAATAGAGCGATATTTGGTTTCGGCTGCAATAATTTGTTCGTTAGATAATTTTAAATTTTCATTTTGAACTCGATATTCTTCGTAAAGAGAAAGATATTCATTTTTTTGAGTAAGTAAAAGTTGTTCTGCAATTACTTGGTTGGTTATATCGCTTATAATACCCTGGTAATGAGTTATTTCGCCTTTATGATTTCTTAGAATATGTGTTTTATCATCAATCCAAATTACATTTTTATTTTTACATATTAATCTGTAAGGCTTGTGAGAAAAGCTTACTTTTTTTTTGTTGTTAGATGCAGTAATAACTTCATTTTCAACCATTTCAGCATCTTCTGGATGAATTATTTTTGAATATTGTATTTTATCGCTTAAAAATTCCTCATCTGTATATCCTAAAAGATTTCTAACATTTGAAGTAATGAAATCAATAGACCTTTTTTCATCATTTTTCCAAGAAACAACGACAAAAGGACTTCTGTTAATAATGGTATTGCTTTTTAATAATTCTTGTTGTAAAAACTTGTTTTCGGTAACATCTCGCCATATTGAGCGACTGTATTTGATTTTTCCTTTTTTATCGTAAACAGCTGTTGAACTTAATAATACATCTAAAACGCTGCCGTCTTTTCTTATAACTTGTAAATCTTCGTTTTTTAAAAATCCTGTTTTAAAAAATCTGGGATATAAAACTTTTTCTGTAAAATCGACACTTTCTTCAGAATAAAAATCATATAAATTTTTACCAACAAATTCGTCTCTTTTGTATCCTAATTTTGATAATACTCTTTTATTACACTCTATTATTTCTTTTGTTTCTGGATTTATAGATAAAAACATATCGGGTGCATTATCGTATAAATCTTTTAGTCTTGCTTCAGATTCTATAAGTTTTTGTTGAGATATTGCATTTCCATCTTTTTGTTTTTTTAATTTAATAGAATTTTCGATAGCAGGAATTAAACGAATTAAATTTCCTTTTAAAACATAATCCCAAGCTCCAAGTTTAATACATTCAACAGCAATTTCTTCGTTTAAAGTTCCTGTAACAATAACAAAAGGGATTTCGGGACATAAATCTAAAGCTATTCCAAGTGCTTCTATTCCGGTAAACTGCGGAAGTGTATAATCGGACAAAATAAAATCGGGCTTAAATTTATTAATACCGTCAATAAATTCGTCGCGGTTTTCAACATACTTAAGTTTAAAGTTTATTTTCGACTTTTTAAGTTCGATTTCTATTAATTTTGCATCAGAAAAATTATCTTCAAGCATTAAAAATTTCATCAAGTTTTTCATAATCAGCCCGTTGGTATTTGTTGTTTATTGTTTATTGTTTATTATATTCAGGTTCCAAGTTTCAGCTTGCCGGTTAACTTGCAAGTTGTAACTTGTAACTTGTATGTAAATCCGTCTAAATTTATAATTCGTATAACTTATCGTTTACAAAACTTAGCAAGTTGAAAAAAACTTACTAAGTTGGTTTACTCATAATTCGTAATTCATACTTCATACTTTATTTTGCCGGTAAACTAAAGTAAAAAGCAGCTCCTTTGTTTGGTTCAGATTCTGCCCAAATTTTACCATTGTGTTTAATAATAATTTTTTTTACAATTGATAAACCAATTCCTGTTCCTTCAAAATCATTTTGTTTGTGTAATCGTTGAAAAATGGCGAATAATTTATCGTAATATTTCATATCAAAACCAACTCCGTTATCTTTAACACAAAAAGTATTTTTAGATTTTCCTTTTTTACAAGTAATTTCAATTTTTGGATTTTCTTTGTTTTTGCTAAACTTAACAGCATTAGATAAAAGATTGAATATCACCTGATTAACCAAATCCTTATCGCCAAAGCAATTTTCCAAATTGCTTATAAACAATTCGGATTTTACATTATTGCTTGATTGTTTTATATTTTCCCATTGTTCTGCAATTAATTTATTCATATCAATTTGTGTAAATTGCAATTCTTTTCTTCCAAGTCTCGATAAAATTAAAAGTTTATCGATAATAATATTCATTTTATCAACATTCTGGATTATTAGATTAAAATATTCTAAAGTATCTTTGTTAAGATTGTTTTTATAAGAGTTATTAATTTCTTTGGCAAATCCTTCGATTGCACGCAAAGGAGCTTTTAAATCGTGAGAAACAGAGTAAGAAAAAGATTTTAAATCGTTATTAGCTTCAACTAAATCGATATTTGCTTTTTCCAATTTAATTTGAGTTTCGTTTATGTCTTCTAAAAGATATCGCATAGCAGTTTGCGATTCTTTTATCTTTTTTGATTTTGCTTCAATTTCTTTTGTGCGCTCTTTAATAAGTATTTCAAGTTTATTACGATATTTGTTTAATTCATTGTCTGTCTCTTTTTGTTCTGTAACATCTTCTTTTATAGCTACATAGTTTATAATATTCCCGTTTTCATCCAATAAAGGAAAAATACTTGCCGATTCGTAATATAATTCTTCGTTTTTCTTTTTATTTGAAAATTCACCGCGCCAAGCATTTCCTGATGTAATTGTATCCCACAGTTTTTTATAATCCTCTTTGCTTGTATTTCCTGATTTTAGAATTCTGGGATTTTTGCCAATTACTTCATTGATCTGGTATCCGGTTACTTTAGTGAATTTATCGTTTACAAATTCAATATTGCCTTCTATATCAGTAATAATAACTATTACAGAACTTTGTTGAACAGCTAATGACAGCTTTTTTATTTCTTTTTCAGCTTCAATTCTTTCTGTAATTACTTCGGTATATATTATTATTCCACCAATGCTTTTGTCTGATTTATACCAAGGTCTACATTCCCATTTAATCCAATCAATTAAACCATCTTCTCTTAAAAAAGAATCATTATCTGCTCTTGAAACTCCTCCTTTTAAGGATTTTTGATGAATTTCTTTCCACTTTTTAGGTGTTTCAGGAAATATTTCGTAATAATTTTTTCCAATAATTTTTTCTTTGCTGGTTTTGTAATCAGCTATAAATCTTTGACTTACATATATGTAATTTAATTTTTCATCAAGTACGGCTATTGAGTTCGGATTGTGGGCAATTATATAATTCATAAGTTGATGAGATTGATTAAGTTCATCTTCGCTTTTCTTACGATCTGTAATATCCTGTGCCGTAAAGACTATTCCTGCTGTTAAGTCATTTACATTCAATGGTGTAGAGCTTATAATTACATTAATAATTACACCATCTTTTTTTTTCAATTTTGTTTCAACACGTCCTGTTCCTTTTTCCGAAATCTGTCTGTATTTTTCTTTACCAACATATTCATAATCAGCAATTGACGGATATACAATAAGAGAGTCTTTACCTAAAAGTTCATTTTCTGAATATCCGAGCATCTTGCAAAATCTTTCATTAACGTTTATTAGTTTTCTATTAATAGCTACTCCAATTCCAACAGGTGCAGCCAGTAATATGCTTTTTAATTCTGCTTCATTTCTATCGTTAATTATTTCTTTTTCTTTAAATGATTTAAATAGTGGAATAATTAGAAGTAATCCGGCAACTACCAAAATTGATGTTGTAAGAGCAATATATTCAGGAAGTATAAAGCCAATTTCAAATTTTGTTTCAAATATTACATTAATAAAAGTTAGCATTCTTCTTATCGCCATTAACAAAATAGCCAATGCAATAAAAATCCATGTTTTGTAGCTTTTAGTTATTTTAATAAGCCTAAATGCTATAAATACTGCAATAATTTGAAAAATTATTGAAATTAGTAGAACTGTTGTCATTTTACTCTATTATTTATTTTTGGCCAACATTATAATTATCAATCTTTTATTTCCAATTTTTCTTTTAATAGAACTATTTCATCTTTTAACTCCTTGATTCTAAACTCTCTACCAATAAAAAGTTCGTTATATTTTTTTAGCTTTTTATTTTTGGATTTTAACTTTTTTGTTCGTTTTTTTACAAGTTTTTCAAGCTCTTTTTGATACTTTTTTTGAATACTTATATCTTCTCCAATACTTATCATTGTAATGTTTTCATCAATTTTATTGATGTTTGAAATATTATTCCAACTAATTATTCTTATTTCGCCTGATTTGCAGGTTATTTCATTTTCAAATTTTGAAGGATATTCATTTTTTTCTATTGTAGTTTTAAAAACTTGAAATACGCTTTCTTTAATTTCGTTTGGAATAAAAAATTCGAACCAGTTTTTGTTTAATATTTCTTGTGAAGTCCAGCCGGTTAATTCAAGAAAATATTTATTTGCGAAAATTATATTTGCATCTTTATCAAGCATAACAGTAATTAATTGAATTTCTTCTAATATCGAGCGAAATTTTATTTCATTTAATTTTAATGTTTTTTTAGCTAATTCTCTTATTGTCACATCTTTAGAAATTGATGCAAGCATATAAGCTTTCTCTGTTTTTATTGAATAATTATAGCCTTCAATATATTTTATTTCGCCATTTGGATGATCATATTGTCTAGACATAATTTTCTTATCCCACGGAGATTTTCCTTTCTTTAGATAATCTTTTATCGAAATTTCAAGCTGCTTTTTATATTCTTCTGTTTGTATGTTTTTTGGGCTCATTTTATATTGCAGCTCCCAACTATTACAATTTAAAGCTTCTGTTGAGCTAATTCCAGTTAATTCTTCAAGACTTTTGTTCCAGATAATTACTTTTCCTTGTTCATCAATTAAAGAAAAACCATCGATAGATTGCTCAATTACATCTTCAAATTTTTGTTTCTGTAATTTAAGCTCTTGTGTAACTCTCTTATTTTCAGATAAATCTCTGGCAACAGTCATTATTGCTTTTTGTCCTTTGTAGTCGATAATATTTAAGCATAATTCAACAGTAATTTCTTCTCCGTCTTTTTTTATGTAAGTAGCATTAAAATTTAATTTGTTTTCAGCAAGTAATTTTTCCTTTAGATATTCTCTTTTTTGTCCTTCTAATTCTTTAGGTGAAATTATTTTTAAAGGCGAAATATTCAAAAGTTCTTCTTTTGTATATCCAAGCATTATACATGCAGTTTCGTTAACATCTAAAAAAAATTCAAGATTTTCTTTAATAAACGGATGAATAAATATTGCATCTGCGCTGCTATCAAAAATAGTTCGGTATTTTTCTTCGCTTTCTTTTAACTTATTATTAACTGCCTTAATATCAGTAACATCCAAAATAAGCGAAATACAACCAATAAATTTATCATTTTCAAAAAAAGGAGTAATATTAGCACGATAGTAATTTAATTTATCGGCACCTTTAATACAATATTCATAACTACTGGATTTTCCTAGTTTCACTAATTCAAAAGATTTTTCAAACTTTTCATTAATATCGGCAGGCATTATATCCCCATGTTTTTTGCCAATAAAATTTTCATATTCAAACAAAAGATTTTCGTTATTAGGAGAATTAACAAAAATAAAATTTTGATTTTCATCGAAAATAAATATCAGCTCTTCGATTAAAGAAAAAATTTTTTGTAGATAATCAGCTTCTTCATTAAAATTATTTTTTTGAAGCATAATGTTTTTGAAAAACTCAGTTACATTAGTATTCATACTTGTAATGGTTAATTACTATTTACTTAAATTAAGATATTTAGAGCTTAAAAGCAATTAATTAATAAACTAATTACAAATTTAAGTAGGTAAAAACTACTATAAATGAGTATTTACACCTATTCTTCAAAAAAAAATAAAAAAGAAGTATTTTTACTTATAAAATTTAAGATTAAATAATTAAAAATTGATTTTGATTTATATAATTTCAAAACACAAACTTGTTAATTGTCAGAATATGAGATTATTATCTATTTAGTTTTAAATTAATTAATCCTATCAGGTATTTTTAGGAGAAAGTTTATTTTTACAAATTAAAAAACCGGAATTAACCTTTAAAAAGATTAAATTCCGGTAAAAAAAAACTAATCGGGTATTTTTAATTTAAATTTAGTTCGTAATTATTAATTTTTTACTTAGAGTTTCATTTTCAAATATCACTTTCGAAATTATTATTCCGTTGTAATTATTTACAGGAAATGAGAAACTGTTTGTTTTAAACTCTTTGCTAATAATCAATTTGCCATTTAAGTCGTACACATCAATAATACCACCTTTATTATTTTCAGAATTAATGAAAATTGTATTTCCATAGGAAAATATTTTAGCAGTTTCGGTAAATTCTTCAGCAATATCTGTATTATCATCAGAATTGTTATTAGATTTAAGGAATATAAAAATTATACTAAATCTCGAATTATTTTCAGATTGCTCTGCTGAAAAGCTGTATTTTTCAATATTTCTTAAATCAATAACGCTATCTAACTCATTATCTATTAACAATATAGCTATATCTTCATCAAAATTTTCAATTTCTTGAAAAGCTATATCAAATTGGCCAGACTGGCTTATATCAAAACCAAGATTAACAATTTTAGCACTATCCTGAATTTCGTTAATTAATGGGAAAGATTGAATTGCATAATTTTCATTGTTTAATTTACTGTAAAAAGCAATATCATTATTTCCTTTCAACTTTTTTCCATCAAATAAATTATCAAATCCTTCTGTTGCGCCTCCAATAAATACAATTAGACTTTCGTTATAAAGTTTTCTTTCATTGTTTGAGAAACTTATTCTTAATCTACTTGTTTCGTTAATTTCGTTTTGTTTAAAGAACTGTTCAACAGCAATTTTTCTCATGTCGGTATTAAATTCTAAAGCAGAAGTACCAGGATCTGTTTTATGAACAAAAAATGCTTGTCCAACAGCTATATTTCCATCAGGAATTTTATAGCCGGTAGTAGAAGAAGAACCATTTCCAGTTCCAACAGAACCTGCAAGATTCCAACTTGCGTAATCGCTTGTGTTATAATCAGTTCCTTCCGAATCATCATCATCCCAAAAATATAAGGTTCCATCAATTACTGAGCTATTTTGATAAATAAATTCATCAGCATATAAAGTAGCAGGATATGGATTTCCAACTAAATTCCAACCATCTGCCTGAAACCCAAGATTAGTATTTGTAATATCATAAAAAATATCACCTGTATTAAATAATCCACCTGTAATTGAGTAATTATAATCCATATCAAGATAAGTTGCATAACCACGTCCAACAGTCATATCAGTACTTGTAGCAATATCATTATCCCATCCGTAAAGCCAGTCAGCATTTTCATTTTCTTCGTTGTACACATAAAAATTTAAGTTATTGGCTCCACTTGGTGCAACAGTAAATATTGTAGGCGAAGCATTGCTTACCGGACTTGAAACATAATGGAATTTATTTGCAGTTAAATATCTTTCAACAATTGCAGTTCCAGTGCCTGAAATATTACTATTATCAATTAAAGAACCGGTTCCGGAAGGTCCTGATTTTATTGTAATTGTACCGTTCATTATTAAATCACCGCTTAAAGTAAGCGATTTATTCTGATTAATAGTTAAAGTTGCAGAAGCAGCTAAAGTTAATTGATTTGAATTAGCATTAATGTCAATTACAGGATCATTAGCAACGTCAGGAATATCAATTGTATCTAATGCTGTTGGAACAAGATTCAGGTTCCAATTTGCAGCGTTATTCCAAACTGTAGATTCTGAACCATCCCAATAAAAACATTTTGGTTGATATTTAGATGCTAATCCAAAATGATTACCTTCTGCAAATTTGTTAAATCCTGAAAAAACAGTGGAAGTGATTGTCCCTGAAGCAGTTGTACCAATTATAACATTGTTTTCATCTACTTCATTCCAAGCTAAACCACTATTATCTTGCCACTCGGCAATTCTTAAATTTGTTCTATTTACATCATCTGTAGGCATTGCACTTTGGCTGTCCCATCTTAATTCTATTTTAGCAGTATTTGTTGCAACTGGCGCCTTAACTGTCCAATATTCATATGTAGAAATTGCTTCTAAAGGTGTATTAAAACTAAGTGGATCAAAACCGTCAATTGCAGGATTATTACTAAAATATTGAGCCATCCAAATATCTGTTCCTGTCATACTTACATTGCTTATTTTAATTTTTCCTAATCTGTTATTATCACCAATAGGGAATTCGAAATTTCCTCCGCTAAGCATTCTTTTAAACAAAGGACCATTTACAAAAGACGTTGAATTACAGCCAATTACAGTGTTTTCGTCAGTATTATTTAAAGTTATTGTATTATCTGTTGTAGAATAAATAATTCCGTTTGTAAAAGTTAAATTACCGTTTATTTCGATATCTCCAACTAATTCAAGTCCGCTGGAATTAGCTATTGTAAAATGATTAAAAGCATTATTGCCAATAAAATCACCTGTAATATTTTGTAAGCTGCTGCCACAAAACTCAACAATTGCAGTTTCACCAGTTCCGGCAGAGAAACTACCTTCGGCAAAATCAAAACCACCATGCAAATTAATTTTTCTTGAATACTCGTTAATAAATTGAAGTGTTTCATCATCGCCCGCAATCCTAAAATCACCTAAAATAAAAAGGTCTAGGTTTGGAAATCTTCTAAGACCTATTCCGCTAATAATAAGATTGTTAACAGAAGCAATATTATTTAAAATATCATAATCTGTTTCGCCTTTATATTCAATTGTACCTCCTGTATTAGAAAAAAAGTTGACATAATATCCGGCAGGTAATTCGCCAGATTTGGTAGTTAACAATCCTGTTCCTTCCATAATGCCTAATCTGTTTCCAAAAGTATTTTCTGCATTTAAAACTCCTTCTAAGTCAGTCAAACCAACCGAAATATAATTTTCATCTATAACAACGGTATGATTTTCGTTAATTTTAACGGCTGCTCCTCTTGGACCACCGCCAATATATGGTGTCCAAATATTTCCGTCGGACCAATTTCCAGATTGATTTGTTTCATAAATTAAAACAGTTTCAGGTAGTGCACCTTTTCTGGTTGCAGTATTTGGTTCAATACCAGCAGTAAAACCGCCTGTAATTTCACCACTAACCGAATGTGAAAAATGAAAAACCATTTTGTTTGCAATTTCATCAAAATCGTCCCAATGGTATTTATACCATGTCATTGTTTCTTTTCTAATTCTTGCAGGTAAATAATCTGCAACAGTATAACTAGAACCATTTGCATTTTCAATTTTAATATCGTCAGGGTCATAGAAAAATTCAACATTACCTGTTACATCGTTACAACCCTCTGCTTTCATTGACCAATAAAAACTTAAAACATTATTTTGATCAACAATCTCATAATCAGGAGATTCGTCGTCGTCGGTTATAACAGGAATCATTTCATCACAAGCTTTTAAAGTAACAGCTGCTGTAGTATCAGGATTTTCTATCATAGTAATTCTAACCGGTGTATATTTTCCGCCGGAACCAATTGGGAATGTAACAACGCCCGGGCCACCAATTGTATATTTTTTAACTCCACTATCTGTAAATGAATTATTTGTATTAATCATATTTGTTGATGAAAACGAATTAGTTTCAAGAAAATAAGCTGTTTTTGTTAATGTTAATAGATTATTACCTATATCAAAAATACCATCAATAAAATTTAAAAAGTAATTTATTGTAATATTGAAACCAACATCTACTTTTACACCATAATGATTATTAATAGTTAATTTACCGTAAGTGCCTGAACCTGTGATCATTTGCTGAACATTTCCTGCAAAAATAATCCCGTCTCCAATGCCTGACCATGTGTTTGTTGCAACATTATAAACATCGCCTAAAACAGTAGCTTCAGAAAAATAATTTGCAAAAATTCCGGCTTCAATTCTTAAATCATCATCAATTTTAATATTGTTTTGTAATGTTAATGTGTTAGATGTTGATTTTGTTAATCTGTAAAAAGTAGTTTCAGAAGCTCCTGAAATTTCCTGATTTACTATTCCGTTAAAAACTGTAAGATTATTTGAATGAGTAAAAGTTCCGTTATTTATAAAATTACCTTTTATATTTAATTGTAGTCCATTAGCATCAAATTCAGTTCCTGCGCCAATTGTTAAATTTTCATCAAGAGTTAAACTAGCTGTTTGTATAAAAACTTTAGGTGAATTTCCGCTAGTTCCGTTAACTGTTATGTTTTTCAAATTTTTACTAGCATAAATACCTAAACTTTGATTTGCTGGAGTGTCAGAATTGCCAAAAGTAATTGTTGTTCCTGTAGTTAAATTTACAGTTTCAGGGTCAAAATAAAATGCAGGAACAAGAGGATTAACAGGCATTCCAGCAATTGTGAAACTACCTCCTGTGTGTGTAAAACTACTTCCGGTATTTAATATTTCAAAAACGCCGCGTGTATTGGTGCATGGTGTACCTTCTCCTAAAATTACACTTCCGCCGGATTGGTTATAAATTAAAACACCTTCTTCTGTGTTATCCATTCTTCTTATTTGTCCGCCAATATTAAGCTCGCCACCTGAAATATCAATTGTTGCAGTTCCTGATGCAGAATATGTTAAGCAATATCCATTAATCATATCAAAAGTACCGCCATTAATTTTTAACTTTCCGTCAAGATAAATCCCTGTATATAAACCATATATATTAAGTTCGCCTTGTGTTAATTCAAGGCATGATGTAGCAGGAATTTTAAAAGTTGCTCCGCCTGTATTCAAGTCAATATCAATATCTTGGTGATTTAAAATTAAAGTTCCGTTTTGTAATTCTAAAGCTTTAATTTCGCCATCGGTAGCGCCGTTTAATATAAAATCGTTATTAAAAGAAAAGCTATTTGTTTGGTCTTCTCCTTTATTCATAACTAATCTGTACAAATCGGGTTTTGAACTGGAATTTCTTGTATATGTATTTGCACCTTGGCCTTGTAATTCAAGTATTACTGATGTTCTGTCAGAAGCGTTAAACAAATCTAATTTATTATTATCATCAGCACCTTGTAAAATATTTCCTTTTACAATTAGTTTATGCTCTAAATAGCTTGTAGTTCCAGGATTATCAACAATTATATATCTTGGACTGTTTAAACTTCCCTGTGTGTAATCAATATTACCTTCAACAGTAATGGTAATTGCATCTCCGCTTGCAGGAAAATGAAAAGTTCCTCCTTGCCAAAATCCCATTACCAAATCGCCTTTTATTAAAATATTTTTAAGTGGTGTAATATGAGAAAATCCATTATGTAATAAATCAGCATTAACTATAATCTCTTGATCTATAATAAATTGATTACTTTCTAACATTAAATTCGGAATTGGAGTTGGTATGTTTGTTAAAGTAGCATTTGCGCCCCAATACATAAAAAACGCATCTGAATTATTACCAAACAAACCAAAATCGCCAACAATTGTCGGGTTTACGCTTGTATTCATAGAAATCATTCCCGGACCGGAAACCATTGCTAAATTAAAAGTTCCGGCAGTTTGAAATTGGAGTCTGGCTACATTTTCAGAAGTTGCATCTGGATATGTTCCATAATCGTGAACAAAAATAATTTCGGCAGGAACATTTGGAATACTGTTTCCCCAAACTCTGTTTCCATTTTGTATATAAACAATACTTCCTTCGGTTGGCACCTGATTTTCGAGCCAAGTGCTTGGATTGTCCCAGTTTGAATACGAAGCGTTTGAATGAAATTCGCTAATTGTACCAATAAATCTATTTGGCATTCCGGCAGTATAAGCAGCCTCTTCAATTACAAAACCGGAACCAGAGCCGTTAAATGTTATTGTATTATTTACGTCATCAACTTTATCCACATCATCTTCATAAGTTCTGGTATAAGGATTTGATATTAAGACCTTTCCGGGCACAAATGAAGTTTCATTAACAGAACCATCTAAATCATCAGTATTGTATGAATATTGAAAATCAACAGTTGGTTTATCAGTAAAATCAAAACAATCTACTCTCCAATAATATGAAAGAATATCACCTCCGCTTAAATTTGTTGTTTTAAGTTCCTCATCAACAGGTCTTACTGTAATATAACCATCATCATTAAAAATAGAAACATTTACCTGAACAGGTGTGTATTTTGAAGTAGGATCAACACCGCTTGTTCCGATACCAACAGGAAAATTATAAGATTCAGCTTGATTTATATGTAAAGAAAAACCACCATTTGAAGCTTCACCGTCTGTTATAAACATTTTTCTGTTAACAGAATAAGCTTCAGAATAACTATCAAGATAATCAACTTTAAGATTATAAGGACCTAAATTAATTCTACCATGATAGTAAGCAATTCTTTTAATGTAAACATCACTATTTAAGTCAATTATATTATTTCCAGCGTTTAATTTAACATTACCAAATTCAGCTCCTATTTCTGTTTGTAAAATATTTCCGGCATCTTTAAACATTATTAGAGCATCATCATCAGTAACACCTTGTTCGTAAATACCACATATTCCATTTTTTTTAATATTTATCAAACCAAATAAACGTAAAGACTGTTTTCCTTGGTCAAAAATTCCACTTTCAATTGTAAAATCATTTTCAACTTGGGCTAGTCTGGCATAATAGTCTGCACTAACATTTCCAGCTTCTTTTTGGCTATCTCCTATTAATGTCAGTTTTTTGCCTTCAGGTTTATTAATTGTTAAATTATAAAAAAGCTGCTCGTAAGCATCATCAAATGGATGTCCTATATAAAGTATGCCATCAGATGTGCCGTTAAAAGTTGTTGTATTTTGACCATAATCATAAATGGCATTATAATTAATATTAAAATTTTTGCCAATTGATATGTTATGATATAAAGCACCAACTGTTGGATCTTCAACATCAAGAGTTGCATACTGATTGATAGTCAGGTTATTAGATATAACTAAATCTTCGTCTAATTGGACATAAATTTGTCCTGTTACATTATGATTTGTAATTACCAAATTCCAAAGATTTGCGGTAGAATATATCTGTAAATATTTTGTGTTTGCGATATCAACAGTTATAGTTCCGCCTGTAACTAAATAGTTACCTTCGGCAGAAGGAATATAAAATTCAGGGTCACTGTCTCCATCTTCGTCTCTTAAAATAATTTCGCCACCAGACATTTTAAAAACGCTTTCTGAAGTTTCTAAACCGAATAAAGGAAAACTACCATTATATTCACCAGATTCAGTTTCATTACCTCTTGCTATAAGAATTCCGTCAGTTTGAATATAAGAAGCAATACCTGCAGAATATCCAGAATTTGCGCTTCTCATTTGTGCTACATTTGTAGTTCCGCCTTCAATATAAACTTGGCCGTTTGCATCGTCCCAAAATATAATGCCGGCAGTATTTCTCGTTTCAAAATTTCCGGCAGTTATTTTATATTTTCCATAAACAGATAAAGCCTGGCTACTTGTATTTGTATTTACAGATGAACCAGAACCATCATCAACTTGAGTGTTTCCGCTGGTTGAATTATCTGTTGCTGTTGAATATACATAAACATCGCTACCTGCAATCCATAAACAAGCAGAAGCACCAATTGAATAATCGCCGTTTCCACCATAAACAGAACCTTCAGATAAAGTAGGAATAAGAATGCTTCCCATTAATTTTAAAGTTCCATGATGTATCCAAATAGCTTTTCTTACTTCAGGATTTGCAGAAGTAAAAGGAAGATTTTCATTTCTTCCAACATTATTTGGCCCGAATAATTTTAAATTATTTGTATTTGTTGAGTTTATAGTTAAAATATATGTTTTATCTATTCCTTTATCAATAATTAAATTGTACAAATAAGTTATTCCGTTTAAACTTGCTGTTTTATTTAAAGGATTATTAAAAATTAAAGTTGCAGCTCCAGTTGTAGTAAATTGATTATAAACAGGATAACTTTGATTTGTTAATTTTATAATACCATTATTTGTGAGATTTCCGCTAATAGTAAATTGGTGAAAAATACTATGATAATTTCCGGAAGCAGGCATAATTGTAGGAATTAAATACGAGCCTATTGTATTTCCTGTTCCAACAGTAATTTGCCCATTAGTTTCAACCAAAACATCATTATCTACATTTAAATTTAAAATATCAGTAGCTGAATTATCATTAATTTGAAACTTACCTTTTGTTATAGTTAAATCTCTATTTATCTGGTAATCAGCAACTAATGCTACTGTGTTTGAAATATCATCTAAATTTACGATTACATTATAAAATTCTCTCGGCACAGTTAAACTATAATTGCCGCCATAAAACTCAACAGAACCTTCTCCTTGTCCTGCAGTTACAAAATTAGAAGCATCTCCGACAGGAAAATTATCAGCAGCCATTAAAATTCTTCCGCTACCTTTAATAGCAGTAAATAAATGTCCTGATGTTGTGGTTAAATCTAATCTTCCATCAACAGTTAAAATTGCATTAATCTTATTATTATTTCCTGCATGAACAGTAATTGTTTTGCCGGAGTGAATTACAACATAATCTGCATTATTTCCGCTTGAAGAAGGTGTTTGATTTGAAGGATTAACAAACTGATTACCAGATGGATCAAGAGTCCATGAAGTTGGGTCATCCCAATCTCCTGATTTATATGCAAACCAGGTCTTAGATGCACAGCCTTGAAGAGGACTGGTAGTTTGATCTAAAGAGCCAAAAGTATAAAATCCATCGTTTAAGTTGGCATTTTCAATTTCAAAAAATATTTGATCAGCTTCTTCTAATCCTTTAGAAATAGAAGCAACTATTGAATAATCGTCAACAAGATTAGCTTTGTAAAGTAATACATAATTATCAATATCGCCCGGATATAAACCACTATCAAATCCTTCAGGAATATCAAAAATAAATTTAGCATCAACGCTTACAACATTATTTTTTGCTAAATACCAATTCCTATTCCAAGAAGCTTCAGCACCACAATTTGTAACATTTGTTCCAGATTGAATATTTACTATATTATTTGTAGCATTATTATGGCTAAAAAAAATAAATTCGCCATTGTTTAATGAGCTATTTTGTTCTTTTAAATAAAAACCTGAAGAACCTGCTAAAATATGTTTTTGATAATTTAAATCACCAATTCCAGCTAGTTTATAGTTATATCCGGTTGCAGCAGTATATCTGTCATTATCAATAGTAATATTATATTTTTCGCTTAAATAGTTGTTTACAATTTCTAATTGCGCATAATTAATGGCAGTAGAATATATAATAACTTCAGCAATATCAACATCAGAGAAAGTTGGAGTTCCATCAAAAGCAGTGCGAGCAAAAGCAGCTCCTTCCCAATTATTTAATTGTCTGGAGTCATTTTTACCGCCTAAATAATAATTATTTTGATAATTTTTTCTTTGAGGCCTTGGTTCTGTGGAACCTAAACGAGTAGTAAAAATACCAAAACTAGCAGTATTAGTTCCACCATCAAATGTTTCGCCAGTAATCATAGGAGTAGATAAATCTCCACCATAATGGTTTGCATTAAAAGTAGAACTGTTTTCCCAAAAAACATGAAAATTTTCGCTTGCTCCTCTTTCTGTTCCGCCAAAAATATATCTTCTTGAACCACTTGAACGTCTTTGCCCCACAAATATTACAGTATAATCAGAACCTACAATTACATTTCCATTAAAAGGCATAAAATCAGCTAACGACTCGCCACCTGTATTATCAAAATACAAGACCGGAAAATCATATCCTGCTTGGTTTTCATCATAAAATGTTGGTTGTTGATTTAGGATTGCTTGTGTGGCATCGTTTGTATTTCCTGACAAATCGTACCAAACATTTACTTTATCGGCATTTGACAAAGATAATGAAGAAGCATCGTACCAAATTTTATTTGTTGGTTGATAATTGCTACCATCAGCACTTCCAACGCCACCAGGACCATTTTGGGCTAAAATATTAATAGAATAAAAAGCAAAGCTGAAATAGATAATTAAAATTTTAATGTGCGTTTTCATGGCATTATCCTCCCTTTATTAGTTTTTGAAACAAATTTACATATATAGGAAAGCTTAAAATAGCGCAGTAATGCGCATTACAATTTTAAATTATTAATTAGGTGTTTATACCTAATTAATAAATAATATCAAAATCTCAATCAGCAATTAGTTTATAATCAGATATTTACACAAATATTTTTTTTAGACTAAATATTATTATTTTAAGATTAAATAAATATTTGTGAAAAATACCTATTTGGATTTAAATTTTAAATATAGGTTTTAAAACTCTAAGAAACAGGCATACTATTGAAGTAATTTTGCTATATCAGGAAAAATAAAATCTTAAAAATTTATAGTCATGAAAACAATAGATATAAAAAAATGGAGAATTTTGGTAATTGTTGTTTTATTTCAACTGTTTTTATTTGAAAATACAATTTCACAATGTAAACCCAAAATTAAAAAAGAGCTTGGTATAAGCACTAACGTTATTGCTAGTTGCAGCGGCCACGGAATATTAAGTACATTTAATATTCTTTTAAAATTTGATAATAATGAAATAGATGCAGGTGTAATAATTCAAGACGAATATCTTAGCTTTTCAGGTATAAACTTAAAATACAAATATCTAATTAATAGTGCATTATACACAAAACTATATTTTCATTATACATTTAACTATCATATTAATAGCGCATTAAGTTCCAGATTAAATAAAATTTATCATCCGGAAGATTACAATACAATTGATGAATTAGAAACATTTAGAACATTTGAAAATTATTTAGGCTTAGGACTTCAAACACAGATAAGTAGAAAGTTGTTTTTTGATACCAGTATAGGTTTTGGAGGATATTTTAGTGCAGTACAGGGAGATGATTTAAGGTGTACAAGTTCATTTTGCAGAGAAGACGATGCTTTTTCAATAATGGCTAGTATTGGTATAAAATATAAATTTGAAATAAAAGATAAAAAAATCAACTGGGATTTTTAATTTATGAATAAATATGCATGCAGACAACTAAAAAATATATCATCAAAAAAAACAAGTCAAATGAAAAAGATATTAATAGTTGACAACAATAAAAATAGCTGTGATAAAATATGTAATATTTTGCAAACAGAAAATTACGATGTGTACTCAGCATCTAATTGTTATGACGGATATGATACTTTAAAAAAAATAAAACCCAGTTTAATAATATCAGACCTTATAACAACAGCCAGTAATAGTTTCCATTTTATAACATCTATAAAATCTAATGCTGTATTAAAAAATATTCCATTTATTATAGTGTCTGAAATGTTTAATAATGAGCAATTTAGAATTTCCGGAAATTTGGGCATTGACGATTTTTTAGTTAAGCCGGTGTCGAAAATTGATTTGCTTTTGGCGGTGAAAAATAATCTTGAAAAAGTTGAAAGGAAATTTGAGGATTTAATGAAAATTAGAAAATATATAAGTTCAATGCTTCCTTCTGATATAAACAAATATTTAAGTTTAGTATTAGTAGAATCTACAAAAATAAAAAATAACCAAAAAGATATTCCAAATGTTGAAATAAAAAACAAAGCTGAAAAAATTTTTAAAAATGGTGAAAGACTTAATATTTTGATTGAAGAATATCTTTTATCAATAAATATGGATCGTAAAATTATTAATGTCTAAAAATAAATAATACAAGAAAGGGCTGTAATGAAAACTAAAAAAATTTTAATAATCGAAGATTATGATGCTTTGCAGGAAGAGTTAGTTAGCTTTCTTCAAATAGAAGGTTATTCTACTATTTCAGCTAAAACAAACAGCGATGCTATAAATAAAGCTATTGAATATAAACCTGATTTAATAATTTACGATTTAGAAATTTCAGACATAAACTATTATAATATTTACGAAATTTTAGAGCATATTTATATGCCAAATTACATTTTTTTGTATAGAACAGGTATACCAAAATATTTTTTGGATAATGAAGCTTTAAATAAATATAACTTTATTCATATTCCAATGGAATTTGAAGCACTAATAAAAATAATATTAAAAATCTTAAAGAATTAAAAAATGTCGTTTGAAAGTTATGCAAAATATCTTCAAAAAAAATTTAATGGTAATATTGAATTAGCTAAACAAATTATTTTAAATAATGCAATTATTGCAGCAGATTCTGGTAATGAGTTTAGATTAGAAATTTTCGCTAAAATTTTTCATTGCTTAAAAAAAATACAAAAAAAAACTAATCATACATCAAAATCCAAACTGCAAACTCAACAGTAACTCTATGTTAATCAAATGATTAACATAGAGGTTTTTCAACATCTACTCTATAGTAATCAGAATTTATATTATCTGTATTTAACAAATCAAAATTTAGGTATTAACATCATAGGTATAAACACCTAAAAATTTAGGCACATATACTATTAGGCTTTTTTGCTCTGAAAGAGAGCGTTAATTCGTCATACCTTTGAGTAAAGAAATTAATAAAAACCTAAAAATTCAAAGCCATGAAAAAATATATAATCATATCAGCAATATTTGTAGCAAGCTTAATTCCTACAAATTCATTTACTCAAAGTTTTATAGTTGGTAGCAATAATAGCACAAAACTCGATAAAACTTTTCAAAAAAGCAGTAAATCAAGAGAATTAAAACTAAAAAAAGGCAGTAGTTATAAAATTGACTTAAAATTAAAAAACGGTAGATTATATTATATCTCTGTTTGTGGAAATAAAGCCTTTAAAAATATTCAATATCAATTGAAAACAGAAACTGAAAAAACAGAAATATTATATGATAATGCAGCACACGAATTTGACAAATACAACACTTTTAGGGTAAAAAATGACACAACAATAACACTGGAAATAATTACTCAGCCTGCACTTTGTTTTGAGTGCAATACTATAAAAAGAGATGTTAATGTTTTAATAGCATACAAAAAAATCAACCATTATGAAGACAGAAAAAATATTCCTGATTTGCTTGCTTTGGCTTCTAACAATTAATATATATTCTCAATCTACTGAAGAGGGATTTAGCGCCGATAAAGTAAATGGATGCAGCCCTCTTACAGTAATATTTGATAATCAATATAGCCAAAATGATGGCTATACTTTTTATTGGGATTTAGGAAACGGAACAACTTCTAATTTATACAATCCTATTGGAATATACACACAGACAGGCAGTTACACTGTTAAGCTTGTTGCAAGTAAAAGCGGATTAAATGATACAACTATTAAAGAAAATTACATAACTGTATTTAAAAATCCGGAAGCACATTTTTATACAAACTCAGCGCAAACAGGATGTGCACCTCTAGCAGTTCAGTTTAATGATGTAAGCATTGAAGGTGATACTACAATAAATTTTTGGCATTGGGATTTTGGAAACGGATATATCAGTAATCAACAAAACCCAATTCAATCTTTTGATTATCAAGATTTATATAGTATTTCTTTATACGTAAAAGATAAAAATAATTGCAGTAATTTAATAATGGTTGAAAATTATATAACTGCATACAAGCCAACAACTAAATTTGATATTGAAGGCACTTCATCATGCACAGGCTCATTACAAACTCAATTTACAAATCAATCAACAGGCGAAGAAGAACTTAGTTTTGCATGGAATTTTGGAGATAGAAATACATCTGCCGAAAAAAACCCAATTAATTTATATGAAAATTTTGGCGTTTATGATGTTCAATTAATAACCTTTGATAAATTTAATTGCTCAGATACTCTTTTAAAACCAAGTATAATTTCAATTTCAAAGTTAATTGCTGATTTTGAAGTAAATAAAGACACAATTTGTCCTTGGGAATATGCAATACTTACAAATAACTCATCATCAGCAACTTCCTATTTTTGGGATTTTGGAGACGGAACAAGTTCTACAATTAAAAATCCAACTCACAGATACACAGAAGCAGGCAATTATACAGTAAAACTTATTGCTGATTCAAATTCAGAATGTACAGACACTTTCTCTTATACAATAAATGTAGAACAAGTAATTGCAGATTATACAAGCTCTACCGATTTTGGTTGTTCTATACCATTAACTGTTGAATATTACGATAATTCTACAAATGCAATTGCTTGGGAATGGCGATTTGCAAACGATTCTATTTCTAACGAAAAAAATCCTGTAATAACATATACTGCTGAAGGAGTTTACAAAGACACTTTAATTGTTACAAGCTCACATGGTTGCAAAAACATGTTAATAAGAGAAAACAGCCTTACAATTTTAAAACCCAGAGCCGCTTTTACTCCTAACGACTGGATTGAAACAAACGATATAAAAGGTTGTGTTCCTCTAACAGTTCAATTTAAAGATGAATCCGTATATAATACAACTAAAGACAATATAAGCGATTGGCATTGGGAATTTGGAGATGGCGGAATTTCAAACAGCACTAATCCTTCACATCAGTTTACCGGAATTGGAAATTTTCAGGTTGCATTAACAATCACAACAGCAATAGGCTGTACATCAAATTATTACGCAACAGCAAAAACAGGCAACAGACAAAATGCAGACTTTACAATTAATGTTCCGGATACAATTTGTGCTTCCACAATTGTTTCATTTACTGATATTTCTGAAGATCAAAACTTAATAAACGAATGGTATTGGAAATTTGGAGATGAAAAAACATCGCAAAAGCAAAATCCAACTCATATTTATACCGATACAGGCTATATGAATGTTAAACTTTTAGTTTACGAAAATGGATGCCCGGATGACGAATTAAAAGAAAAACTAATTTATGTAAAAGGTCCATACATTAACGCCGATTATACAACAGATTGCGAAAATCCGTTAATTGCAAAACTACAAAGTAATTCTATTGATGCTGATAAAATTTATTGGGATTACGGTGATGGAAGTCCGATTGATTCTTCAAGTTTTTCACCTAATCATTTATACAGTGACAGAGGCGATTATACTGTAACTGTAACAGCATTAAATTACACAAACGGATGTAATTTTACAACAACAAGTGATGTGTTTATTAAAAATATAAAATCCTATTTTGAAAATAGTGCAGAAATTGGTTGTACAGGATTAGATGTTGATTTTAATTCAGAAAATTCAATAGATGAATATGCATTTAATCAAGATGGAACAATTGGAAATTATTATTGGGATTTCGGCGATGGAACAAAAATAATGACAAACATAGCTGAAATTTCACATAAATTTAATAATAAAGGTAAATTTGATGTAAAATTAGTGGTTAAAGACTTTCGCGGATGTTCAGACACATTAATAAAACAAATTAGAACTTTTAAACCTAGTCCTGCATTTGAAACTACTGATATTTCTGGTTGTTTACCAATGAATGTAATTTTTGAAAACACAAGCCAGATTGATACAACAATAAGTACATGGAAATGGGAGTTTGGCGATAATACAACATCTGAAGAAGAAAATCCTTCACACGATTATAATTTACACGGAGTATTTAACGTAAGTTTAACAGCCACAGATGTTATTGGTTGCACAACAAAATTCACAAAATACAATTATATAGAAGCATTAAAGCCAAATCCTGATTTTATGGCTGATAATCAAACAGTTTGTGTTGGCGATTCAATAGAGTTTTTTAGTTTAACATCTGAAAATATAAGCTGTTTTTATTGGGATTTCGGCGATGGTGAATTTTCAACAAGTGCAAATCCTAAACACTTTTTTGCAGATTCTGGTTATTATAATGTTAGTTTAAGATTACTTGATAACAAAGGCTGCGATTCAACACATATAATATCAAATTTTATTCACGTTCAAAAAGCAACAGTTCCTGATTTTTCAGTTGATAATACATTTTCAAATTGTTATCCTTTTATCGTTCATTTTACTGATGAAACAAATGCAGATAATTTAAATCAGTGGTTTTGGCAATTCGATGAAAATCAATCAAGTTCACAAATACAAAATCCTGTTCATACTTATACAAAACCCGGAATTTATGACGTAACATTAACAGCAGTAACTACTTACGGATGTTCTGCAAATGCAACTAAAGAAAAACTAATAGAAATTGGCGGACCATATGCCGAAATATTAGCGCCTGACACAATTTGTAAAAACACTAACATTAATTTAATTATAGATAATAAAATAAACGTTTACGATCATCAATGGTTTTTTGACGATGGGCAAGTTGGAGTTGGCGATACAGTAACACATTTGTATTCAAGATTTGGAAATATTCATCCAATTCTTCTTATAATGAGCGACGATAATCATACATGCGATATATATATAAGAGATACAATACATATAAACACAGTTATTGCTGATATTTGGGGCGAAGAAGAAGATTTTTCGGGTTGTGTGCCTTTCGAAGAAAATTTTATTGATAATTCAACAAATGCAAGCTCATGGAATTGGACTTTTGGCGATGGAAACTTTTCTACAAATGAAAATCCGTTTAACAAATATAATAATGATGGCAAATACAATGTAAATCTAATTATATCAGACAATTACGGATGTACAGATACAATTAATAAAGAAGTTACAGTTTTTCCTTTACCAACTTTAGGAATTAATAACGACACTTTAATTTGTTATGGACAAAGTGTACAAATTGAAGCAAACGGTGCCGAAGAATATTATTGGTATCCTGCATTATATCTCGACAAAACAAATTCTTATAATCCAACATCAACACCGGAAAAAAGTATAAAATACAATTTAATGGCTGTCGATAGTAATAAATGTGTAAATTATTCATCTACATATGTTAAAGTACAAGAAATACCGAAAATAAATATAAACGACACATCAATTGTAATAGGCGAAATAGTAAATCTCGATGCTTTTGCAAATGATATTTCTGAATATTTGTGGTGGTCAGAATCAGAAATTAGCTGTACAGATTGTCCAAATATAACAGTTAAACCACTAGAATCTAGTGTTTATCAAATTAGCATTACTGATATAAATAACTGTTTCACAATTACTAAAGATATAAATATAAATGTGATGAAGAAATATTCTATTGATGTTCCTACCGCTTTTACTCCTAACAATGATGGAATAAACGATTTTATTTTTGTTAAAGGCTGGGGAATAAAAGAATTAATAGAATTTAAAATTTACAACAGGTTTGGCGAAATGGTTTTTGAAACTCAAGATAAAGAAATTGGTTGGGACGGAAACTATAAAGGAAATCCGCAAAACATTGAAACATACATATATACAGCAAAAATAAAAACTTATGAGGATGAAATCCTTACAAAAACAGGAAATATAAAGCTTTTAAGATAGACCAACTAAAATAAAAAGCCATGAAAACACTATATACTATATTTATAATTATATTGCTGAATATCAGTTTTTTAGCAACTGCTCAAGATGTTCATTTTTCAAAATTTTACAATACACCACTTATTTTAAATCCTGCAAATACAGGTAACTATATTGGCAACTGGCGTGTAATAACAAATTACAGAAATCAAATTCAAGAACTAACAAATCCTTATGTTACAAGCACTTTTGCATTTGATTTTCCAATATATTATTACAAACAAATGGCCAGCATTGGTTTTATTTATATTAACGATAATTCGGCCGACAATACTTTACATGCCGATAAATTTTATTTTTCAATAGCTCACTTTTTAAAAATCTCAGAAAAATCGTATCTTCATATGGGATTTCAAGTTGGCTATGTTTTTAAAAGATATTCTTTAGATTATTTAAGTTTCCCTGATCAATTTGATATGAATACAGGCAGTTTTAATTCAGATATGGCTTCACAAGAAAATTTAGCTGCTTCAAATCTATCGTATTTAGATTTAAACTGGGGATTTATTTGGAGTAGAAATACTTCTAATTTAAATTCAGAAATAGGAATTTCAATGTTTCATTATAATACACCAAACGAAAGTTTTTATGGCGAAGAAAATGACTTGCCTGCCAGATATATTCTACATTCATATTTAGAAAAAAAATTCACAAACAATTTGTTTGTAAAACCCAAACTTTTATACACATATCACAATAAAGTAAACGAAATTCTTTTAGGCTCAGATTTTGGTATTTTTATTAATCACAATTCAATAAAAAATATTCATATTGGCGGATATTATAGAGAAAGTTTCAACGAAAATATCGGATCTGCAATTGTTAGTTCGGGTTTTAATTTTAAAAATTTTGATATCTCAATTAGTTATGATTTTGAATTTTTGAATCAAAAAACTGATTACACAAAAACAGCTTTTGAAATATCTATTATATATATTAGGCCAAGTACAAATGTGAAAAATAAAACTATTCCTTGTGAAATGTTTTAAAAAACAAATTAGCAAAAGCTGATAATAATTTTAAATGCCTGTATTATGAAAAATATAATTTTATGTATAATTCTAATAATAAATTTTGAATTTTTATATACTCAGACGGATAAAATAAGCACTCTAAAAAACTGGCAATTAAAAGGTTACGCTAAAAGCGCTCAAAGAGTTGATGATTATTACTCTGAAATAGAATATTACGCAGAACTAGCTAAAAGAAAGCCTTCAGATATAAAAATATCGCATAAATTAGCCAATTTGTATTTTAAAGTAAAAAATTATGAAAAAGCGAAAAATTTGTTTTATAAAGTGTATAAATATGATGAAAAAAAATATATAAACTGTTTATATTACTATGCTCAATCTTTAAAAACCGAACTTAAATACGATACTGCTTTAGTTTGTTTTATAATTTTTAACGATAAAATATTAAACAATAAAACAAAAACCATATATAACTATATGTCGCATATAGAAATTGAAGCCTGTAATTTTGCCTTAAAAAATCCAATCCAAAAAGAAAATATCGAAATAATACATTTAAATACTACAATAAATAAAATCCATATGGAATCTTCACCAGTTATTTACAACGATTCTACATTAATTTATTCATCTGTAAAAGTAGATACAATTCCAACTGTTAATATAAACGAAGAAAATATAAAATATGAAAGTAGATTTTACACTGCGATAAATAAAAAAAATGAATGGTTTGGCGGAGAAGATGCACCAGAACCATTTTATAATTTCAAAACTTTTAATACTTCAAACGGTGTTTTTTCTACTGATAAAAAAAGGTTTTATTTTACTTCTGGCAAAAAAAACTGGAAAAATCAAATAATCAGCTCAATATATGTAAGTATAAATAAAAATGGAAAATGGAGTAAACCCAAAAAACTAAACGATGATATAAATTTTAAAAAATATACTTCAACACAACCGGCAATTGGAAAATCATATAATAAAAATTATGAGGTATTGTATTTTATTTCAAATCGTCCTGATGGAATTGGCGGAATGGATATTTGGTACACAGTTTATGATGAAACAAATCAAATTTACAAAAAACCAATGAATGCAGGAACATATATAAATACAATTGCTGATGAATTAACACCATTTTATGATAATGAAGACTCTTGCCTGTACTTTAGTTCTAATGGAAGACCTGGATATGGCGGTTTCGACATATATAAATCAAAAGGCTGTTTTGTAAATTGGCAACAATCAATAAATGTAGGTTTACCAATAAATTCAAGCTACGACGATATTTATTTTTGTAAATTTACTGATAAAAAAAATGGTTTTATCGTTTCAAACAGAGATGAAAGTTTGATTTTAAAAAACCCAAATTGCTGTTTTGATATTTTTGAATTTAAAAACTATGGTAAAAATATTGATTTAATTGCTGAAGTTGAGAAAAAAAATATAATCGTTTTAGAAACAAAAAAAGATAGTAGCAATATAATTTTCGACAATATTAAAACATCAATAAATCAACAAATTATTAATCTTGATAAACAAAAAAATAAAATAAAAAAATCAGACAATAATAATTATGACAATACTGAATCGATAGTTTTTAACAATATTTATTTTAAATACAATAAAGCATCTTTAGCAGAAAGTTCCAAAAGACTAATAGACAGCACATTACTAGTCATAATGGAAAGTTATAAAGATATAATTGTAGAAATAAGTGCACATACCGACTATAAAGGCTCAAAAAAATTTAATCTCGAATTATCTCAAAATCGAGCTCAAAATGTAGTAAACTATCTGATAAACAAAGGAATAGGCAAAAAAAGATTGGTTGCTGTGGGATTTGGCGAATCAAAACCTCTTGTAAAAGCAACTGATGAAAAAGGAAACGATATTCCTGAAGCCAGAGAAAAAAATCGAAGAATCGAATTTAAAATAATTGGTCTTTTATCAAAAAACAATAAATAAAAATTGGCTGAAAACATGCCAAATGCGGTGCTGATGTATAAATAAATCGGTTTTTAAATTT
Source organism: Bacteroidales bacterium (assembly GCA_016937695.1). GTDB lineage: Bacteria > Bacteroidota > Bacteroidia > Bacteroidales > NBLH01 > NBLH01. Next base: position 16,432 of record JAFGWC010000058.1, on the reverse strand, counting down.
TGTTTAAAACCCGATTTATTAATTTATATAAAATTACCAACTAATATCTTTTCTTCTAACAGGCATTGTCATACAGCGTGCACCACCGCCACCTCTAGAAAGTTCAGAACCTTCAATACTTATAACATATTTTTCGTAATCATTTAAGCTTACTTTTCCTCTAATTATTTCCTTAGCAGGAATAATTTCAAAACCATTTTTATTCATTTCGTCCATCGTATAAACATTTCTACCATAGCCTATTACTCGCCCTGGTGCAATTGCGAAAAAGTTAGCGCCACTGTGCCATTGTTCTCTTTCTTGCACCCAAGCATCATTTCCTCCGCATAAAATTGGTTTTAGATCCATGCCTAATTTGCTTAAAATATCTGGTATATTTTTCTCATCTTCAATTGATTTTACTTCACCACCTTCAATAACGACATGGATAGTTCTGTATTTGTTTGGTTTTAAGATGATTGGCTCGTAAACCATACATTTATCTTTATCCAACATAGTAAAAACCATATCTAAATGAATAAAAGATTCCGGTGTTAAAGGCAATTCTTGAATAATTACATTTCTCTTTATATCTTTTTCTTTGAGTTTATCAATAATAAAATCAATTCCCTGAGATGTTGTTCGAGCACCAATTCCAATTAAAAGAATATCATCTCTTACTATCAAAACATCCCCACCTTCAACAGTAAGCTCAGGATGACAATCATAGCAACTTTCAGGGTTTACAGTTTTTGTAACAAAACTTTTATGGTTATCAAAAATAGATTCCATAATTAAAGCTTCTCTTTTTCTAACTCTATTTGCCATTCTTCCTATTAAAACTCTGTCTTTTATGGCAATTGACGAATCTCTTGTAAAAAAGAAATTATGTAATGGCTGTAAAGAATATTTGTCTTTGCTTAAAAATTTTGTAAGGCTATTTTTTCGCATCACAACGCCTTCAAACAATTGTTTGGTTAACTCAATATTTGATAATGATATTAAATAATCTCTTATCTCAATAGCATTTTCATTAGTACAAACTTTATTTACGACATCAATTTTCACTTTTTCATCAGCTAAAACATCTGATAATAAGTCTTTTACTTCAAAAGTTTTTGCAACTTTATCTAAAACACCTTTCAGTTGAGAATATTCTTTTGATGCAACGGCTAAATTAAGAATATCACTATATAAAGCTCTTTTAGCTGTTTGGGGAGTCATATTTTGCAATTCAACGCCAGGTGTATGGAGTATAACTCCTTCTAATTCACCAATTTCTGAGTTAATATTTACTTGTAATTGATTATTCATTTTATAGTTTTTTATATATAGATTCTTCTTTTTTAAATTTATTGGAAATTGGGCCAAGCATTCCTTCGTGTCTTCCAATAATTAATAATCCATCATCATTTAAATTTTGATAAAAAAAATCAAAAAGTTTATTCTGTAAATCATGCTTAAAGTATATCAATACATTTCTACAAAAAATTATGTCAAATTTTTTATCAAAAATATTTTTTTCCTGAATTATATCGTGTTTTAAAAAAGCAATTTTATTCAACAGATTCGGTTTAATTTTTATTAAATTTTTCCTTCTGCTTATTTCAAAATATTTTTTGTGCGGAATATCTATATGGTTTTTATCATCATAAGGGTTAGAACACATTACTAATTCATAATTATCAATAAATTCATCTATTTCCCGAAATTTATAAACTCCTTTTTCAGCAATTTTTAAAACCTCTGAGTTTAAATCAGTTGCAAGTATTTCTGCTTTTGGCAAAAGATTTTTCTCATTTAAAAGTATTAACATTGAATATACTTCCTGACCTGTCGAACATCCAATGTCCCAAATACTTATCTTTTCTTTTTCTTTTAATTCATCAATATATTTATATTTTAATAATTGCCAGGTTTTTGCATCTCTAAATATTTCTGTTGTATTAACAGTTACTTCGATAATTATTTTTTCAATAAATTCTTTGTCTTTAGATATTTTTACAGCAAGTTCCTCAATCGACATTCTATTGTCAAATAAAATTTTATCAATCCTTCTAGATAAAGATTTTTCAGAATAATTACTAAAATCATAATTACTATTTTCTTTAATTGAATCAATAAAAATTTTAATTGAATTAATATCTACTTCCATATGTAAGCTATTATAACTTGCTTGTTTTTATACTATAATCTGTTTATTGATTTATATTATTTTAATGTAAAAAAACATTCAAAGATAATCATTTCATTTAGTGTGATAAAATTAATTATTTATAAAAAAATCCATCTCAAATAAATAAGATGGATTTAAAATCAAACCATAAAACATTTTTAGTATAAACGTGATAATAATTGTTTATACATATATTTTTATTTCGCTGCTAAAAATTAAATTAAACCATTTGCTTAACTAAATCAGCAGCTTCTTGTAAAGTTATTGCAGAATGAACTTTTAGACCAGAATTATCAATAAGTTCTTTTCCTTCTTTAGCATTTGTTCCTTGTAATCTAACAATAATAGGAATATCAATAGAACCAATTTTTGTGTATGCATCAACAACACCTTGTGCTACTCTATCGCATCTAACAATTCCGCCAAAAATATTTAATAAAATAGCTTTTACATTTGGATCTTTAAGTATAATTCTAAATCCTGCTTCAACAGTTTCTGCATTTGCAGTACCTCCAACATCTAAAAAGTTAGCAGGCTCGCCACCTGAAAGTTTAATAATATCCATTGTAGCCATTGCCAAACCAGCTCCATTAACCATACAGCCAACGTTTCCGTCAAGCTTAACAAAGTTCAAATCATATTTTTTTGCTTCAATTTCTGCAGGATCTTCTTCTGCTAAATCTCTCATTTCAGCAATATCTCTATGACGATATAATGCACTATCATCAATATTTACTTTAGCATCAACAGCTAAAATATTATCATCAGAAGTTTTTAAAACCGGATTTATTTCAAAAAGACTTGCATCTGTTTTTTCATAAGCATTATAAAGCGATATAACAAATTTCACCATCTCTTTAAAAGCTTTTCCTGAAACACCAAGATTAAAAGCAACTCTTCTTGCCTGATAAGGCATGATTCCTACTTTTGGGTCAATTTCTTCTTTATGAATAAGATGTGGAGTTTTTTCAGCTACAGTTTCAATATCCATTCCGCCTTCTGTAGAATACATTATTGTATTTCTTCCGTTTTGACGATTTAAAAGAACACTAATATAAAATTCTTTGGTTTCAGATTCGCCAGGATAATATACATCTTGTGCAATTAAAACCTTATTTACTTTTTTGCCTTCAGCGCCTGTTTGATGAGTTACAAGCTGCATTCCTATTATTTCTTTCGATATAGACTTAACATCATCTATACTTTTTGCAAGTTTAACTCCGCCGCCTTTTCCTCTTCCGCCAGCATGTATTTGAGCTTTTACAACCCACCAAGATGTTCCGGTTTGTTTTTGTAGCTCTTTTGCTGCGTCTACAGCTTCTTCAGGTGTATTGGCAACTATACCCTCTTGTATATTTACACCATAACTTTTTAAAAGTGACTTTCCTTGATATTCGTGAATATTCATTATTTTATTTTATTAAATTTCGCGGTGCAAAAGTAAACTTTTTAATTTTAATAACATAAATAAATATGTAAATATTTTTATAGTCGAAGTTTATATTAAAATTTAGTCTTTATATTTTTTGAAAATTAACTTAAGTGGATTAAACATTCTTTCAAGAACCGATATATTTTCAGTAATAATATCAGCAGTTCCATTCATTTGTTGTGCAAAAGGAAGAGTTTTGTTATAATTTGTTATTAAATTTTGAGGAACTTGTATTTTAACTAAATAAAAGTTTTCTGACGGAACCAATGAAACCGATTTTACTCTGCCTTGAATTGTTCCATATTCCATAAAAGGGTAATTATCAAGTTTAATGTTTACTTTTTGGTTTTCTTTTACCTTTCCTGCACCGGCAACAGCCAATTGCAAATGTCCAATTATTGTTCCTTGTTTTTCAGGCACAATAATAAATGCAACTTCGCCAATAGCAATATTTTGATTTTCTGATACTATTTTATTAAAACTTACTTTTCCTGAAACAGGACTTTCAAATAAATATTTCATTTTCCAATCTTCAATACTGCTTTTTAAAACATCGAAAGTTGATTTTAATTCTAATTGAAGTTTGTTTTTTTGATCAGTAAATTGCAATTCCAAATCGAGAATACTTTGTTGTAATTGCGTTTCGCTAATGCGATTATTAATAATTGAATTTTTTGAAATTTCAAGAGCATATTTTTTTTGAAGAAAATCGCCTTTTGCTTTTTCAAATTCCTGAGAAGGAATCACATTTTTAACATAAAGTCCTGAATCGCGTTCAAATTGTAATTTTGCCAATGAAAATTCTTGTTCTTGAATATTCATTTGGCGGAAATAACTATTGTGTTGCTGTTTAATTTGTTCTAATTGTAAATTTAATGCCTCTATCTTTCTTTGATGATAATTGATATTCACAAAATTAAAATAATTCTGATATTGTGTTAAAAATGAAGAATATATGGACTGAATTGAACCTAATTTATAATAAGGATTAAAATTTATAATTTCAGATATATCAAAACTTAAAATAAATGTATTTAAGGAATCTAACTTAATATTCAAATCATGTATATTATTATAATCAGCAGAATTTTCTATAATTGCAATAAGTTCATTTTCATTAACAATTTGTTTGTCTTTTACCAAAACGGTTTCAATTTTTCCACTAGTTTTTGCAATAAGCCTAACAGGTGGATTTTGAGTTGTTATTATAATATTTGAGCTTATAACATCAGGATATTTAAAATACCAACTACCAATAAATAATAAAATAATTATAAAAAAGATAACTGATATTCCGCCACGTATTATCCAATGCGGAATAAATCCAAGTATTTCTTGAACTTCATCGCTACGAATTTCTATTTTATCTATTTCGTTTGGCATAATTCAAATCACTTAATTTCCAAGCTCTAATTGGTTTTTAACAAGTTCGTAATAAGCACCTCTTTTTTTAGTAAGCTCCTGATGATTACCACTTTCCACGATTTTACCTTTTTCTAATACAACTATTTGATCTGCATTTTTTACTGTGCTTAGGCGATGAGCAACTACAACAACTGTTCGTCCTTTAAAAAATTCATTTAAATTGTCCATAATAACACGCTCATTATTAGCATCTAGCGCATTAGTAGCTTCATCTAAAAATATAAATTCAGGGTTTTTATAAACGGCTCTTGCAATTAAAATTCTCTGCTTTTGTCCTTGACTTAAACCATGACCATCCTGACCTATTTTTGTGTTATAACTCAAAGGTAATGTTTCTATAAAGTCCTGAATATTAGCAGCTTTTACAGCATTCAATAATTTTTCTTTATCAACAATTTCTTCGCTTACGGCGATATTCTTGGCAATTGTATCTGAAAAGATATAACCATCCTGCATTACAACACCACAAGTGCTACGCCACATGCGCTGACTAAAATTCTCAAGACCAGTATCGCCAATAGTAATTTCACCTTTAATTGGTGCATAAAAACCCAACAAAAGCTTTATTAATGTAGTTTTTCCACTGCCACTACTACCCACAATCGCTGTTATTTTCTTTTCAGGAATTTTTAATTCTATATTATTCAATACCATTTCGGAGTGTGGTCCTTCATATTGAAAAGAGAGCTTTTCTATTACAATATTCTTCTTCGCAGGCAATAAATTCAATTTTGGGTCTTCAAGTTTTTCTTCATCTTCTTTTTCGTGAATTTCACTTAAACGCTCAAGGCTGATTTTTGCATCCTGCGCAGATTGCATAAAACCAATAAGTTGTGCAATTGGACTATTTAACTGCCCAATAATATACTGAACCGCCATCATCATACCTAGAGTCATTTCGCCATGGATTACTGCTGCTGCAGCCATAAATGAAATTATAATGTTTTTAAGCTCATTAATAAACATTGAGCCGGCTTGCTGATATTGGTTTAATGCTAAACTTTTTACACTTACTTTAAATAATCTGGCTTGTATTCGCTCCCATTCCCAACGTTTTTGTTTTTCGCAATTATTTAACTTAATTTCTTGCATTCCGGTAATCAGCTGTATTACATTGCTCTGATTGTCAGCCATTTGAGCGAAACGTTTGTAATCCAACTCTTTCCTCTTTTTCATAAAAATTATAACCCATAATGCATAAAGTATACTGCCAAACAAAAAAACAACAAATATTTTCATGCTATAGAATATCAGTACTGCAGCAAATATGATAAGATTAAAAACTGAGAAGAGAATATTAAGACTGGTTGATGTTAAGAAATTTTCTATTCGTGTGTGGTCGCCAATACGTTGCATCAAATCTCCTATCATTTTTATATCAAAAAAACGAATAGGCAGTTTCATTAATTTAATTAAAAAGTCAGAAATCAAAGAAATATTTATACGTGTACTGATATGCAATAAAATCCATCCACGAATAAAATCAATTGCTGTTCGGCCGGTAAAAAGCATTAATTGAGCTATAACAACCAAATAAACGAAGCTAATATCACGATTTGCAATACCAAAATCAACAATTGCCTGAGTTAAAAAAGGAAAAATCAATTGCAAAAGACTACCGGCAAAGAGACCAAGAAAAAGCTGTGTTAAAAACTTTTTATATGGTCGTAAATAAGAAAAAAGAAATTTAAAATTTGCTTTATTTGTTTTTTCATCTTCTGCTTTATAAAAATCGGGTGTTGGTTCTAATAAAAGACAAACTCCTTTTTCTTCGCCTTCTGATTTTGTACTTATCCAACCACTTTTAAATTCTTTTTCTGTGAGTTTTACAAGACCTTCTGCAGGGTCGGCAATACGAAGATTGTTTTTTTTATCAATTTTATAAACTACAACAAAGTGGCTTTGTTTCCAATGTGCAATAAATGGTAATGGCGCTTCTTCAACTAATTGTTTAAAAGAAATTTTAACTCCCATTGTACGAAAACCAATGCTTTCAGCGGCATCACTTGTACCAAGTAAAGAAACTCCATCGCGAGTAATAAAACTACGATCGCGCAATGTTTGCAGCGAATAGCTTTTACCGTAATGCTTTGCCACCATGCGCAAACATGTTGGGCCGCAGTCCATTGCGTCTAATTGGGTGTAATGGGGGAATTTCTTCATTAATAATTTAAGTTGGCTGCAAAGATAAAAATTTTATAATTGAATTATCATCGACCTTTTAAATCATCGTTGTTAATACCTTTTTCAACATTTTTCATAAGATCTTCAGCATTTCCAAATTTAAAACTAACTTTAAAACCAAAGGAATATCCTTGTCTTGTTTCTTTAGTATTTTGATAATAAGTATCATCAAATTTTTCATAATTCATACTTTTATACTTCCAAAAAGCATTATTATAAAATAAGGAAACAATTAATTTACTTTGTGAAAATTCTTTCTTTAAAGTAAATTCAGTCCAATATAATGCTGAGCTATTAGTTTCAATAGTCTTCGCTAATTGATAATACATACCTGACATAGAAAATTTTAATCCTTTAATTATGATGTAATCAAAATTGGAAGATATTTCATAACCCCAATCCTTAGAGTTCGTATTATCAATTGAGTTTTCCAAAATATTATAATCTGCAGATGAATTTATTCTGAAACGAATTTTTTTTCCTATTTTAAACATTAATGAAAGTGAAGGAATATATTTTTGAACTTCTATGTTATTATTAAATGTAGTTAAAACTGTTTCAGCATTCTGTTGAATAATCTCTCTTGTTATTCCATCGTTTGACTTCATATAAGAAAGGCTTAAATTGAAATTCCCAAATTTTCCGAAATTCCCATAATTTAGCCCAAACTTATTATAATGCTCAGTTTTAATATTTGGATTACCAGAATAATAATTGTTCGGATCACTTTTGTCAACATAAGGATTTATGTGCCAGACACTAGGGCGTTTAATTTTTTTTGTATAATAAAATCCTAAGTTTTGACTTTTAGTTAATTGATAGCTGATGCTGGAACTTGGAACAAACTCTGTTGCTGAATGATTTAGATGCAAAGTATCAATAAAGCTAAATATACTACTTACGCTAGAATCTTCAGCTCTTAGATCTAACTTAAAGCTGAATTTATCAATATTTAAACTATATGTAAGATATGCTGCCAAAATATTTTGCTTATAGTTAAAATCATCGTTTATTCCATTATTTTCAATAAATTGATTTGTTGCGAACTGATAATCAAATAAATGAGAAAAGCTTTGATCTTCTCTCAAAATGTATTTTGCTCCTGTTTCAACATTTGATATATTATTAAGAGGGAATGTGTAATCAATTTGAAAAGTATGCTCTGTCCAAATTTCATTTTGTTTTGATATTTGTTTAGTAGATTGGTAATTTAGGACACTATCAATACTAAATTCATTTTCCAAAGATATTGGCAAATAATCAATTTGATAAGAAAGTGTTAGAATTTTCCTTTTATCTTTTTTAGAGATCTTTTGATAATTTATATTTCCAAAATATTCTTTTTCAAAATTCATATAAAAACTATTATAAAAATAAGAATTTTGTAACAAATTATTATTATTTTCTATATCTACATTCGCATCATATCTGTTTTTTGATTTGTTGTATTCCGAATTTAAACTTACACTTATCAAGTTTAATGTATCAATTTCATAGCTGAAATCAAATATAATTGGTAAATAAAACCAATTATGCTTTACTTTTCCTTCCCAATTAGTATATTTTTGATCGCTTTCAAAAAAATTTTCCTGATATGTACTTTTATTATAAAGCTGATCGGGTATACTTTTATTAAACATATTAATCGACCAAGCAAATTTACCAACTGCTGAAGTAAAATTTATGCCATTTCTTAAATATAAGCCACCTATAAATGAGGCAGTGTTATTTATAGAACAGGTATAACCTTTTGCCTTTTTCTTCATCAAAATATTTATTATAGCTCCTGAATTTTCAGCATCATATTTTGCTCCCGGCTTTGTAATTACTTCTATAATTTTTATTGAGCTTGCGGGTAGATTTTGTAAAAAATCAATTGGGTTTTTTGTTACAATATTAGATGGTTTTCCATTTATATATATTTTAACATTTCCATCTCCATTTACTCTTATTTTGTTATCAGAAACTACAAGCATTGGAACTTTTTTCATTATTTCTAGTCCATCCAATGTTTTAGCTTCATAATCTGATTCGACACTATATATAAGTTTATCCGCCTCTATTTTTACTAATGGCTTTTCAGCAATTATATTTATTGAATTTAATTCGATTGAATTTGTATTTATTATTATTGTTCCTAAATCATAAAAAAAATGGTTTTCTTTTATCGTAAAATTTTCTGAAACTGTTTTGTATCCTAAGGAACTAACTGCTAGTGCATATTCACCTGTAGATTTTAATAACAAATCAAATTTCCCGTCAGCCTGAACTGCCATTTGTTTTTCTATAGATTTTCCAGGAAGTCTAATTATAACTATAGTTGCAAACGATATTCCTTTTTTATCTATTGAATCCGCAACAATTCCAACTATATTATATGTCCTATCTTCTTGCGATAATGCAATAAATGGAAATATATTTAATAGTAAAATAAGATACAATATTTTCATGCTGATAAACCGTAAAAAATATTTAATTATATGTACATAAATTGAAGCTTTTTAATTTTAATTCATATTCTGATATTGGTGGGCAAAGAAATTTATACATACAAGTTTTACATGGCTCAACTTTATCTCTGGTCAATTTCCATAAGCCTTCTCCTTCTGTAATTTCATTATAAATTTGTTTATATAAAGAATTATCAAAAATTTCAGTATAATTTGATTTTTGTAAATCAAAACTAATTTTTCCATTAGGAAGAATTGCAATTTTACCAAAAAAATTTGGATTAATTTCTTTTCTAATACTTATTTCTTTTGCCGATACTTGAGAACTCATAATATCCTTTTCATTTACAAATACATTGTCTTTAAACAGAGTTAAATTAATTCCCGTGTATACGGGTTTGATTTCATAATTTTCCAGATTGTATTCAGAAATCAACATATCAAATAGCTCAATATCTTTTTCCTGTTCAACTATAAATATATATATTACTGGAATAGATAATTGTATAAAAAAATCAAAAACTATTTCAAACTGTTCATTTATTAAAGGTACATTGATTGTTATTTTAAATATGCAATTATCAGAATTAATATCTATTATGCTTTCAGATTTAATTTTATCTAATGTATTATTAGTTAAAATTTGGGTATAATTTAAATGTATAAAATATACACATTCCTCATTGATTTCGTATATTTTATACATTGCTTTTATTTCATTTATTACTTTAGGATATAATAATAAATCATTTGAGAAAAGAAAAATTTCTTTTATTTTCAGAAGTTTTTCAAGCAGATATAATATTTTGCTTGTATTTAATTCTAAATTATTCCCATATATAGATATTTGCTTTTTTTCATTGTTACTTAGATGATTGAATATGGTATCAAGATATAAATCTACTTGAGTAATATGTTGTAGTAAATGTCCTTTTTCACTTTCTCGTAGATTATCTAATTGTAAGCTTTCAATAATCGAATCTGATATTTTAGTATTATTTCTAGGGATAAAAGGTTTGATAGAATTTATATTCCTAACAATAACGTCTCCCATAAATTCTTTTCTTAGATTTTCAATAAATTCAAAATTTTCTTTTATTTGATAAAATTTGTTTTTTAATATTAATTAATAACAGCAAACCGGTTCGCCAATAAATTTAATGTAATTACAACCTAAATATTGCAAGATTATATTTAACTGCCAAATATTTTGGCGGCAAAAAACCAAACGGTAATACATTAGGTATAAGCGGGAAGCATTCCGGAATAAACGGGAGTTTTGCGAGCAAAAACCTAATAGTCAAGAAGTTATATTTATCTAGGTTTACAAAACTCTTTGAGAGCATTTTTAAATTCTTTTTTCCTGCGTTTTGCAATAGATATTTCTTTGTAGAAACTCAGGTTTATTTTTTATATTCTAAATCAATACTATCAATATAATTTTGATTAATAATAAAAGATTTATGATATCTGAAAAAGCAATTTGTATTTAACTCCTCTTCAAGTATTTTTAGGCTCTTACATTCTAATATTTTAATGTTTTTATTATCGAAAATCTCAGTGCATTTATCTTTTGATTTAATAAGTACAATGTCTTTTACATTGGTTATTTTATTTTCTCTAGTATTTGGTATAATAATTTTAATATTTTTTTGCATATATAAGCTTATTAATAATGTATTTATTATTCTTTTTCAATAATTTTTTTTGAATTATTTGTTAATACTATTAGATTTGCGCACTGTTTTATTGAAAATATATTAATTTGAAGATTTAGTATATCCTGTTTACTATCTAATCTAAATTCTATCTTAATTAAACTATACAGCACTTAATTATAACGACTTAAACAAATATTATAAACCCAGATTGCCCTTAGAATTTTAAATTCTAAGGGCAAATTGAACTGACAGAATTCTAAAAGCGACATTACAAATCAAAATTTAAACGATTATTATTAAATAATTTAATTTATTTCCAAGTTTGATTTGCATCTGTATCTCCTTCTTCTCCTTCACCGCCTTTTATTTTATTCATTTGATAATGATTTAATAATTCTAGTTTACTTCCATTTATAAAATTTTGAAGCTTTGAATTTTCATTTTTTTTTTGCTCTTCTGCTTTTAAACCAAATTTTTCCATTTTTTTTGTTTTTTTTAGTTAGACTTTTATTCATTTATTAACTTTGATGGAAAAATGTAACCATGCAAAACCAAGTTTTTTTTCGTTTTAAGCCTAACAGCCTGAATATCAGAACGAAAAAATTTGTTCTGATATCGTTGTTTCTAACAATACTATACTTACCATTTTCAGCACAAAGCCCAAAAGAGCTTTTTAAACTATCGCGAGAAGCGCAGAATAATGGCTATTTTATAAAATCAGAGAAATATCTTTTATCTATCTTGAAACAGAAAGAAAATATTGAGCAGGAAAACCTTGTTGCAGTATATAATCAATTAGGAATTATTAATAAATCGCTTGGCAGATATGACAAAGCTGTTAATTATTATCTTTTGGGAGAAAATATTTCTATAAACAATATTGAAACATTACGGTATAAATTACCTTCAATTTACAATAATTTAGGTAATATTTATAAATATAAAGGCGATTATGAGAAAGCACTTGTTTATTTTCAGGAATCTATATCCAATTTAAATTTACAGACATTAAAAAAGGAAGAAAAAGAAATCTTTTTAAAAAGCGTTTTCAATAATATTGGAATTGTCTATTCTCTTAATAAAGATTATTATTCTGCTTTAATTTATTTTAAAAAAAGTATTGATATAATCAATAAAAACAAATTCGATAATCCTGACGAAGTATTTAATAATTATGCTAACTGCATGAGAGAAACAAATAATAACGAACAGGCAGAGATTTATTATCAAAAATGTATAAATCAATACGTTAATAAATATAGCAATAACTACTATAAGCTAGCATACGTTTATAAATCTTATGGAAAGTTTAAAATAAAAACATCAGAATTAAATATTGGATTAGAATTATATAATAAAGCTTTAAAAATCTACTTGTCAAATTTTGGTGAAAAACATCCTTATACTGCTGATATGTATGAGATTTTTGGTGATTATTATTTTAAGCAAAATAAATTAGAAGATGCTTTATTATATTATCAAAAATCACTTATAGCTAATTCTCCTAATTTTCAAAATACTGATGTAAATAAAAATCCTGATATTAAAACCGTTTTTTCTGAACTTCAACTGCTACGCAGTTTGAAAAAAAAATCTGAAACCTTGCTTTCAATGTCGCAAAACATAAATAATAAAATTGATAAAGTAAAAAAACTGAACTTAAGCCTCGAAATTTTAGAACAAGCAATAAATTTGATTCAAATTGTAAGACAAGGATATATTTCATTGGAAAGTAAACTATACATTACTGGAAATGAAAAAGAATTGTATATAACTGCAATAGAAAATGCTATTCAGTTATATGAACAAACAGATGATAATCAATACATTGAAAAAGCCTATCTTTTTTCTGGAAAAAGCAAAGCAATTGTATTATTAAATGAAATAAAGCAAAATGAAACCTTAATGCATATTCTTCCTGATAGTTTGAAAGAAAATAAAACCGAACTGCTTCAAAATATTGCATCATTTAAAAAATTGATTTTTGACGAAAATGAAAAAATACATGCGGATAAGTCTAAAATATCCCTTTGGCAGTTAGAATTATTTAATTTGAATAAGAAATATGAAACTATTTTAAACCAAATCTCAAAAAATTATCCTCCTTATTCTAATTTAATGGCTAAAACAAAAATTATCCAATTATCAGAAATTCAAAATTCTTTATCAGAAAATGAAACTCTTATAGAATACAATTATCTGAAAAATAAAAAAAAAGGGCAGCTTTATACTTTTGTTGTTAACAATAAAGAACTAAAATATTTCAGAATTTCTATTGACAGTACTTTTGAGCAAAATCTCGATTTTTATAAAGAAAAAATGAAAAAACCAAACGCAAGAGCCCTTAATGTTCTGGAATACAACGAATTAAACACAAGACTATATTCTCTATATCGCATACTAATAGAACCACTTAAACTTGATGTTGGTAAAAAAATAATTATAATTCCAGATGAGAAAATTGCAAATTTATCTTTCGATGCTTTAATATCTAAATATAAAAATGAGCAATTCATTAATTATACAGGAATTGCATACTTGCTTTATGATTTTCAATTCTCATATTTATACTCTTCAAGTTTGATTTATAATAAAAACAATCACAGATCGAAAAAAAATTATGTTTATGCTTTTGCTCCAAATTATCAAGAAACAGATAAATATAGTAACTTAGAAAACACAAAAAAAGAAATAAAATCGATTTTAAATTATTTTAAAGGCGAAGTTTATATTGGCGAATCTGCAACAAAAACAAAATTTAAATCAATTTCCGGTAAAAATGGAATCTTTCACTTAGCTTTACATGCAAATCTAGAAAAAGTTAATTCTGATTATTCATATTTAGCATTCTCTCAAACCAATATTGAAAAAGATAAAAATCTTATGTACAGCTATGAAATAAGTAGTTATCAAATAAATGCTTCAATGGTTGTGTTAAGTGCTTGTAGTACCGGCGATGGTAAAATATTTAGTGGCGAAGGTGTAATGAGCCTTAGCAGAGGTTTTATTTTGGCCGGTGCATCATCAGTAATTCACACTTTGTGGGAAATAAATGATGAGACAAGTGCAGTTATAATTGATTGTTTTTATAAATTTCTTTCAGAAGGCAAATCAAAATCGGAAGCTCTTCAATTAGCTAAAATAAAGTATATTGAAAACTCAAGTCCTGAAATGTCAAATCCGGTATATTGGTCTGGAATTGTATTACTTGGAAATCAAAATCCATTGGTTAATAACAATAATAAATTAATTATTAGTGTTTCTATTTTGTTGTTGCTTTTAATTTCAGCATTATTGTTTTATCGCAGACACAAAAAAGATTAGTCTATTTTTTTTAATATTTTTAAAGCTGATTTTTGATAATAATTTTTTGATAAAGAAAGCTCTTTAAATAATATTTTTGCTTTTTCTGTTTTTTCAAGCTTCAAATAGCACAAAGCCAAATACCACCTTGATTCAATATTATAATTATCATAATTTATTATCAAATAATTAAATTCATCAATAGCTTTTTGATACTTTTCATTTTCAATTAAAGTCAATCCGTATAAAAACCTAACATTAACACGGCTCTTGTCCGAATCTAATGATATTTTTAATATCTTAGAAGCCTCAGTGTATTTTTTTTATTTATAAAGAGTTATTGCTTTTTCATATTTGATTTCGGTATTTGATTCAATACTTCTGGTTTGTTCTGAAACTATATTATATGGCTTATAGTATGAAGCAAAAAGTTCTGAGTTGCTTACATCTGAGTTAAAGAAATTCCATAAACTAATTGAAATAATAAAAATTGCTGCGATTGAGGCTGCAACGTAATATTTTCTATATATAACCCTTAATTTACTATCTTTTTTATCTTTTTCAACTACTTTCAAATATATATCCTGATTTTCATTAATATTTTCTGTTTTTATCTCGCTAGCAATAAAGAATTTTATCTCATTAATATAATCTGTGTGTTTTTCTTCTGCTTTCCAATCTTTCACCCAAACAGCTGAAATTAAGTCAATTCCTTTTTCATAAATCTCCGTTTCAGCCTCTTTAACTTGTTCTTCAATTTTATTTTCTTCAGAATATTTTGACTTATTAATGAAATCTTTTATATCTTTAATTTCTTCTGTCTGATATTCATCTATACTTTTTTTAGCAAAATGTTCAGCATCTTTAAAATAATCATCTTTTTCTGAATTTTCAGACATGAATTTCCCTGTCATAAAACTATCAATTTTTAAATGCAATTGATACTCCCGCATTAATTCCAGCCTTTTATACAGTTCTTCTTCGAACTGTATCTGCTCCTCTGCAGAAAATGTTTTATCTATATATTTTATTATATTTAAAGTACTATTCATATACAAAGATATATTATTTTAAACGAAATTTTTATGGTTTTATTCTTTTAGTTTCTATAAAAATAACTTCTATATAATATAATAAATAAAATAATAATTTCAAAATTATGATAATGAAAATTTCAAAAACTTTTCTATTGATTTATCTTCATTATTACTACTAAACCAATCTGCAATAAAATTTGAAGCCAATATGTCAAGTTTTTTTTCTTTCATTTCTATTTCAGCATCAGAAACCATTAAATGCACTCGCATTATTTTATCTATTTCTTTATATATATTAATTCTTTTCTGAAATTTTTTATTGCTTCTTAATTTTATTTCAATAATTTTTAAATTAATCCCTTTCAAATCGCCTTCTAAATATTTCTCAATTAAGTGTTTTTTTTCCATGGTTTTAAATTTTATCATTATTCTTTAAAATCAGCTCTACTAATCGGTTTTTACATTCATATTTTCGTTTTCTAATAAAATTTTCAGTATTTCCAGTATCTATAGCTATTTGATTTACAGACATTTTCAACCAATATAATCTTAGTATTTTTTTACACACATCGCTCAATTTTTCGTAATAATACCAAAATTGCTTTTGTTGGTTATCTTTTTCAAATCTATCATTTGAATCAGGAATAGATATTTCTTCATAATACAAATTTAAATGATGATTATCTTTTTTCTGTTTTTCAAGTTGGTAAAGCCACAAATTTTTACAAACAGCATAAAGATATGTCGAAAATTTTGCTGTTAATATTAATTCATCTTTATCAATT
>JAFGWC010000057.1 GCA_016937695.1 Bacteroidales bacterium | reverse complement strand
TTTAATAATTTTTCCACAATCAATCATTTGACGTCAAATGATTGATTGTGGAAAATCAACTTTACACAGTTTATTGGATACTCCTATAATTAATGAATTTATTAATCAATAAGCTTATATTTTTCCGGATAATCAATTGTAAAATGAAGGCCTCTACTTTCTCTTCTATTTTTAGCCATTTTTATAATAATATATGAAACATTTATTGCATTTCTTAATTCGCATAGCTTTAACGAAACTGTTGATTGTTCAAAAAGTTTTTCTGTTTCATTATATATGATTTCAAGTCTGTCAATTGCTCTTTTAAGTCTTAAATTCGACCTAACTATTCCTACATAGTTTGTCATAATTTGTTGAAGCTCTTTAAATCCTTGAGTAATAAGAATCATTTCTTCGTTATGAGAAGTTCCTTCATCATTCCAGTCTGGCACATTTTCGTTAAATTCGATATTGCCAATTTTGGAAATTGAATTTATAGCTGCTCTGTGCGAATAAACAACAGCTTCTAAAAGTGAGTTAGAAGCTAGTCTATTTGCACCATGCAAACCTGTTGACGTAACTTCTCCTGCAGCATAAAGATTGTTTATTGAGCTTTGTCCATCTGCATTTACTTTAACACCGCCACATACATAGTGAGCTGCAGGCACAACAGGAATATAGTTTTTTGTAATATCAATTCCCACAGATTTGCATTTAGAGTATATGTTAGGAAAATGAGATTTTAATTCTTTTTCGTCAAGATGTGTGCAATCTAGATAAACAAAATCATCACCACTCAATTTCATTTCATTATCAATTGCTCTAGCAACTATATCTCTTGGAGCCAAACTTTCTCTTTTATCGTATTTGTGCATAAACTCTTTGCCTTCTTTAGTAATTAATTTTGCACCAAAACCTCTAATTGCTTCGGTAATTAAAAACGATGGCCTTTCGCCCTGATTATATAAAGAAGTTGGATGAAATTGAACAAACTCCATATTTTCTATCATTCCTTTCGCGCGGTAAACCATTGCAATACCATCTCCGCTTGCAATTACAGGGTTTGTTGTTGTATGGTAAATATTTCCAATTCCGCCAGTTGCTAAAAAAACTGTTTTTGCCAAAATTGTATTCACCGATTGATTTCTTATGTTTAATGCATAAATGCCATAACAATCTATATCAGTTTGATATCTAATGACATGAAGCCCTAAATGGTGTTGAGTTATAAGGTCAATTGCAAAATGATGATCTAAAATTTCGATTTTGTTATTCTGTTTAATCTGCTGTATTAGAGCTCTTTGTATTTCTTGGCCAGTATTATCTTTGTGATGCAATATTCTTTTTTCAGAATGCCCACCTTCTCTGGCTAAATCATAATTTCCATCTTTTTTTTTGTCAAAGTTTGCACCCCATGCAATAAGTTCTTTTATTCTTTCAGGAGCCTCAGCAACAACCATTTTTACAACTTTTTCATCACAAAGTCCATCTCCTGCTATTAATGTGTCTTCAATATGCTTTTGGTATGTATCGTGCTCATTTGTTACAGCAGCAATTCCACCTTGCGCATATAAAGTGTTAGATTCTTCAAGTTTTGTTTTACTAATAATCCCAACTGAACCATAATTTGAAACTTTTAAAGCGTATGTTAATCCCGCCAAACCTGAACCAACAACCAAAAAATCAAATCTTTTCCTCATATATTTAAATCTAAAATTCTGTTTATCCTGCAAAATTATTCATTTCTCAAAGAAAATACTATGATTATGTAAAAACAATGTTAAAAAATGTAAAAAGCTTGTGAGTAATATATATGTCTTTATCTTTGCCGCCATTTTGCTTAAAAAAATTATTTATGAAAACATTAAAGTATCTGATAATTAGAATGTTGAATATTGAGTTTTTAAATAGCAAACTTATGTCGAACGAAATTATTAACTATGAGTATTAACCTCAAATTTATTTTATTTACAAATTTAATATTGATTTTAAATTTTAGTGGAATTTTATTAAACAATAAATCGCCGGAAGGTGGAGAAGATAAAAAAGCAAAAAGGGTACAAGAAACAGATAATGAAAAAATAAGAGTAAGACCACTTTTTGATTTTGACAAACAATACGAAAGAACAATTGATTTTATAAAACAGCACGAAGGTTTTGCAAATGGCAAAGCATATGTTTGTCCGGGCGGCCATAAAACAATTGGATATGGACACATAGTTCTAAATACCGATAACTTTTCTAGTATTACAAAAAAACAAGCTGATAGCCTTTTAAGAGCAGATTTTGATAAAGCAATAAAAGCTTTAGAAGCTGATAATATGGTAAATCTTGAAGGGAGTAAAAAATTAGCTATTGCACATTTTATTTTTGCTAAAGGTATTGGTTCATATTATAATAGCACATTAAGGGAAAAAATTATTAATAATCAAAAAATTGATGATGAAATTCTAAGATGGGTTTATTATACAAATAGAAAAGGAGAAAAGATTCAAAGCAGTCATGCTTTGAAAATTAGAAAATGGGAATTAGCAATGTATAAAAAGAGACATACGTAATTTTTTTTATTGGCACTTGAAAAAACAGTATTCATCAATTTGGATACTGTTTTTTTGTTTATAATAAATTTATATAGAGTTTTATTCTTAAATTTGTGTATAAGTATGTTTATGTTAAACAATTAAAATCTACCAATAAAAGCTACTAATTATTTTTAATAGAAATATTATTGTTGATATTTAATTTGAATATTTAAAATCTTAAAAAAACAAAACAAATGAAAAACAAATTGTTATTAATAATCTTATCAATTATAATTATTCAATATTCGTGTCGAAAAGATACTATTGATCCGCATGTTTTTGAAAGAGGACAAATTATATCCGCTGAACTGATAGGAACTAGAAGCGTAGAAAATATCAGAGCAACATTTACATTATATGATATAAATGTTGCTTCTCAGATAAATTTTGAATATGGAGTAGAATTGTATGCTATTACATATGAGACAATTACACCAGACGGACAAGAAACTCAAGCTTCAGGCTTGCTGGCTGTACCACAAGGAATTAGTGTAGCTGCTCCATTGTTAAGTTTTCAACATGGCACTGTATTGAGAAAAAATGATGTTCCTTCAACTCTTGCATCTGGATATGGAATGGAGATTGGCTTAATATATGGAACCGAAGGTTATATTGTTTGCATGCCTGACTTTCTTGGTCTTGGTAAAGGAGAAGGTTTACATCCTTATATGCACTCTAAATCTGAGGCAACTGCAACTATTGACATGATTAGAGCATCGAAAAATAAATTAGCCGATTTGGCGGTTGATTTAAATAATCAATTATTTTTAATGGGATATTCACAAGGAGGACACGCAACAATGGCTACTCATAAAATTATTGAAGCTGAATATGACGATGAATTTAATGTAACTGCAAGTTCACCAATGGCAGGTCCTTTTGATGTGTCGGGAATTATGGCAGATTTAATTCTTGAAAAAGCAGAATACGTTTCGCCCGGATATTTTCCTTATATGTTATATTCTTATAACTCTGTTTATAATTTTTATGACGATTTAGAAAGTATTTTTAAGGCGCCATATAATTCAAGTTTGCCTACTTATTTTAATGGCGAAAATTTATATTCTTTAAGCGATGTAGAAGATATTTTGCCTTCAATACCTTCGGATATTTTAACAGATAATGCATATAATGAAATTGTTAATAAAACTAAAACTGCGGTTTGGGATGCTTTAGAAGACAATGATTTATACGATTGGCATTCAGTTGCACCAATTAGAATGTTTCACTGTAATGGCGATATTACAGTTCCAATGTCAAATTCTGAAAAAGCCTTACAGTATTTTATTAATAACGGAGTTACAAATGCTGAATTGGTTAACCCTTTTGAAGGCGGAACACATTCAACTTGCTTAATTCCAAGTATTTTAGCAGCTAAAGAATGGTTTAATACTTTTAAAGATTAAAAAACTTATAAATCCAGTAAATTTATAAGTTAAAAAACTTTCATATAAAAAACATTTTGGTTTTATATGAAAGTTTTTTTTACAATAAAGGAAACTGATTATAATTCCAATATGTGTAATATTATTTATTCGTCTTTAACTTCTTCAAAATCAGTGTATTCTCCAATATTTTTGTCGATTTTTTGATTCTTTTTCGTGTATTTTATTTTTACTTCACCTTCTTTACTTTTATTTTGAAAAGAATCATTTATTTTACTGTCGAAATTTTTTAATAAAATAGGGAAAAATATTCTTACTAAAGACTTAGCAAGATAATAGAACAAAACTATAAAAAGTATAAATTTAAGAATAGCCATTTTTTTATTTTTTTACTATTATTTTTATTTTATAAATTAGATAATTTAATAAAGAGAGAAAAAAGTCCTAAATTATAAGTGATTTGAAATAATTTAAGGTTTTAGCAAATATAAATTAAAATACATTAAATTCAGATATTGTAAATAATATTTTATTTATTTGCGCTTAAATAACAAACAGATTAAAAAATGGCAATAGCATGTAAACGTCTTAATTACAGCTATTTCTAAATTTAATTAGACTCTTTTTTCAAGATGTTAAACTAAGTTAAATTTGATTTTAAAGAAATTTGTAATGATAAAATATGATTTAATAGTAATAGGAAGTGGTCCGGCAGGATTTACTGCAGCAATGAGAGCTCTTGATTATGCAAAGAAAGTTTGTATTGTTGAAAAAGACGAAATTGGAGGTGCCGGAGTAATTAATGGAGCTTTAACATCTAAAACAATGTGGGAGCTTTCCCAGGATTATGCAGTTGCTGCCTCAGTTGACAGAGGTTTTAGAGCAAGTGGATTAACAGTTGATTACAACAGCCTTAGAAAAACAATTATAAAAACTGCTAAAACTAAGCAGTTACAAATACTTTCTCAAATTGAGACTTTTTCAAAGCAAAAAGAAGGAGAAGGTTTTTTACATTTAAAATACGGACATGCAAAATTCATTGATAAACATACAATAGAAATTTCAAAAGATAATAAAACAGAAATTTTACAAGCAGATAATTTTGTGATTGCAACTGGTTCAAAACCAAAAGATTATCCAGGTTTAGATGTTGATCAAAAAAGGATTATTAATTCAGATGGCATATTAAATTTAACAGAATTTCCTGAAAGAATGATAATTATTGGTTCAGGAATAATTGGGACTGAATTTGCAACTATTTTTTCAAATTTTAAACAAACAGAAGTTCATTTACTTGACCGTTCGCATAGAGTAATTCCATTTGAAGATGATGATGTAAGTGATTTTGTTTCTAAAAATCTTGAAAAAAATGGTGTGATTATACATCACACGGCAAATTTAAGAACTATAAATAAACATGATGATTTCTTAGAAGTAGTGCTTGATTATCAGGACGGGCATAGTAAAGTTTTAGAAGTTGATGTTGCATTAATTTCTATTGGTCGAGTGCCGAATACGGAAAATTTAGGATTGGAGAATCTTAATATTTCTACTACAGAAAGAGGATTTCTGAAAATTAGTAATGATTGTCATATTAAAAATTGTCCTGCTGATGAAAATATTTTTGCAGCAGGCGATATAACAGGATATGCACAGTTAGTTAATGTTGCAGAAATGCAGGGGAGATATGCATCAAAAACAGCATTTAATACAGCTACATTTCCATTGTCATATGCTAATATGTCTACACTGATGTTTTTTAAACCTGAAGTTGCAGCTGTTGGAGCAAATGAAAAAATACTTCAACAAAATGGTATTCCTTACAGAGCAGCATATTATTCTAATGAGCTAGTTAGCAGGGCTTTGGCTATGCGAAATTTTAATGGTTTTGTAAAAATAATTATTAGTGCCGATGGAACAGAAAAAATATTAGGAATGCGTGCAGCAGGTCCACAAGCATCGGCATTTATAGTTTCTATAGCTCATTTAATAAACCAGGGAGATAGTTTAGCAGAAGTAATGCGTGTTGTACATCCTCATCCAAGTGTAACAGAAGGAATACAGGAATGTTTAAGAGTATTAAAGGGAAAATCAGTTTATAAGCCGGAGGCATTTCCTGATTTAATAAGAGTTTGGGAATGGAAACCTTAGAATTTTAAATTTATTATTTATTATTTTATATTGGGTTTGTTAAGATAAAAATATTTATAATTATATAAACCTTTCAACATTGTCTTATTTATGAATATTGCGGGTTAGTATTGCAGCATAAAAACAAAAAACCTGTCCAAAATTTGAACAGGTTTTTTTGTTTTTCTTAATCAATTAAAAGTCATTTAAGTCTTTTGTGAAAGTTATTCCATTAAATATAATTTCAACAGTTCCACAAGGCTCGCTGTAAGTCATTTCATAAACGTCTTCGCCAATAGTTAAACTAGTTGTTCCGGCAACAAACCATTTACAATCAGTAGAAGTTGTTAATCCACTAGCTGTTCTTGTAAAAGATTTTCCGTTTCTTGCAGTGCCAGATGAAGTTCCTGAAATAATCCAAACATCGTCAGATCTGTCACTGATAGTAATAAATCCTTCTTCCATTGTGAAAGTATTACTTGAAGTCCAAGTCATTGTTTTTGTATCTTCAAAAGTTAAAACCATATTTGAGGCAATAACTGTAAATTCAGGATTTAAAAGAGTTCCTGTATAACTTACAGAAACAGTTCCATCTAAAGTATTACCATCAACGGTGTAACCATCGAAAGTAATTAAAGTAGATGCTGATGGTAACCAAGAATCGCTTGAAAACTGAGCCCATATAACACCGGAACGTAAAGAACCTCCATCGGTACAACCAGTACCAAAATCGATTTTCATTAAGTTAGGAGTTGTCATATCCCAAGTAATATTAGGGCATCCTTCAAGCTTTTTGCCATCTGTACCACTGTTTGCATATCCAAAAACATCACCTACAGCTCTTTCAGAAAGAGCATTGTCTTGCATAGTTTCTTCATCTACTTCAGGTTCTGTTAAATCAACATTTTCGCATGATGTTACAAATAATCCAATTGCAAATAACATCATAAATAATTTAAGTAAATTTGTTTTCATAATTATTAATTTAAATTTTAATTTATTATACTCCAGATTTATTTTAAAACGATTAAAAATTAGAATTATTGTAGAAATAAAATATCAATAATAATATTTAAAAGACTTTAAAAATACAAAAAGGTTGCTTAATTAGTATTCAGAAAGGATTTCAAGGAAATTTTTATTTGGAATAATATTAGAATCAGGCATTGAGTATTCAGGTTTTAAGCAGTGAACAAAATACATGTCTATTTCACCTTTATTTTTAGCTTCAACTTTTCCTCTATATTCACATTCGAAGTATTCTTTAACATATTCGTATGTGTCGCCTGAAATATTAACTTTACCTATTTCTCCGGCTGATTCCATTCTACTTGCAGTATTTACTGTGTCTCCCCAGATATCATATGCAAATTTCTTTTTACCAATAACTCCGGCAACAACTTTCCCGGTATGGATTCCTAATCTTAAAAACCAAGGGCTTAATCCGGCCTCAATTTTTACTTTATTTATCTCATTAACAAAAAGTTGCATTTTTAAGCCTGCGAGTACTGTATCAATTGGATTACTTTTATTTCTTAAAGGTAATCCGCCAACACACATATATGCATCTCCAATTGTTTTAATTTTTTCTATAAAGTGCCCGCCAATTATTTCATCAAATTTAGCAAAAAATATACTAAGCTCTTTTATTATTTCTTGAGGTGAAAGTTGTTCGGAAATGTTTGTAAATCCTTTAAAATCAGTAAATAATACGCTAACTCTTCTGTAAGTTTTAGCATCAACAGCTCCTTTGTTTTTTAGCTGTTCTGCAATTTCGTAAGGAAGAATATTTAAAAGCAAATCATCGCTTTTTTTCCTTTCTTCTTCAAGTTTTTTATTTTTTTGTTCCAGCTCAGCAGATTGCTCTTCAAGTTCTTCAGTTTGTTTAACAATATTTTTAATAAGCTTAAACATTGACAAGGTTGATTTTACTCTAACAAGAAGCTCAATTCTGTCGATAGGTTTTCTAAGAAAATCAATAGCGCCAACGTCAAAAGCAGTTTGTAAATTGCCTGAAGATGTTATCATTATAACAGGAATGTCAGCTGTAAGAGGGTCGTTTTTCAGATTTTCTAAAGCTTGAATCCCATTCATCACGGGCATTTCCCAATCCATAATAATAAGGTCAAGTTCTTGTTCCTGAGCAATTTCGCAAGCTTCTTTTCCATTGTAAGCAGATAAAATTCTATAATCGTGATGTTCTGTTTCAATAGCATTTTCAATGTACATATGCACAAAACGATCATCATCAACAACTAAAATATTATATTTCATCTTACGCTTATGAAAATTTTAAAAAGTGTAAAAATATTTAAGCTAATATTTTATTAACCTTGTAAAGATAATAAATTTATTAAATGGAATAGTTGAGTTTTTAAAATAATCTAATCTATTTTATATTATTTCAACAAATTTTTTAATAAGCAAAGCCATTTTTGGTCCTGCAATGGCAGCAACTTCTTGAACTTCTTCGTGAGAAATTTCAACAATTTCACCAGGAACGCCACTATCTGTTATTACAGAAATAGCAAAGCAAGTAAGTCCCATATGTCTTGCAACAATAACTTCAGGAACAGTTGACATTCCAACAGCATCAGCACCTGTAGATCTAATGTAATTGTACTCTGCAGGTGTTTCAAAAGTTGGCCCGGTTACTCCGGCATATACACCAATTTTCAGGTCGATGTTTTCTTGTTTTCCTATAGTTAAAGCTCTATTTATTAATTCTTTATCATAAGCTTGGCTCATGTCTGGAAATCTTGGGCCTAGTTCTTCAAAGTTAGGGCCAATTAATGGGCTTGTTCCAAAAAGGTTGATATGATCATTGATTATCATTAAATCTCCTACTTTAAAATCAGGATTCATTCCGCCGCTGGCATTTGAAACAATTAGTGTTTTTATACCTAACATTTTTAGAACTCTTACAGGCAGAGTAATCTCCTGCATACTATATCCTTCGTAAAAATGAAATCTGCCTTGCATTGCAATGATATTTTTACCTGCAATTTTTCCGAATATCAAAACACCTTTATGTCCTTGAACAGTTGATAAAGGAAAGTTTGGTATGTCTTTATACTCAATTTTATGAGTTATATCAATTTCATCAACTAATCCGCCAAGTCCTGTGCCTAAAATAATAGCCAAATCAGCATTAAAATCAATACTTTTTTTTATAAATTCAGTTGTTTCTTTTATTTTCGTTAACATATCTAATTATTTGATTATCAAATTCTTCTTTTTTATCTATAAAATTAATTTCAATTGGTATATAAAACATATTTTGTTTTAAAATATTATTGAGTTTATCATATTCTTTTATTTTCACAGCATCTTTTTCGGTTGTAATTATAATTTTTTTGTTGTTATTTATTTTTTCAAAAGTACTAAATATTTTATTAATTTTTTTCTCATCATAGTTTGAATGATCATTAAAGTTAAAATGGATAATATCTTTTGAATAATTGTTTAAATATTCCAGAAATGGTTTTGTGTAAGCAATTCCTGTAAAAACGACTATTGTGTAAATATTTGAGCCAATTAGAAAATCACTTGGTGATTGTATTGTTTTGGAAAAAACGGATTGTAGTTTTCCATATATTAAATTTGTAAAAAATATTTTTTGATAATATTCTGGATTTATTTTTTTACTTAAAAGTCCAATATCAATTGGTTTTATGTTATTTGGTGATTTTGTAATAATAATAATGTCTGCTCTTTTTTGAGCTTTTCGGTGTTCTCTTAAATTTCCAGCGGGTAATAAAAAATCATTGGAAATAGGTCGGTTAAAATCAATAAGTAGTATTGAAAGTCCTGGTTTTACATATCTGTGCTGGTATGCATCATCTAAAATAATAGCGTCTAAGTTGTTGATTAATAGGTTTTTAATTCCGTTTACTCTTTTTTCATCGACAGCAACAATTGTATCAGGAAATTTATTTTTAATTTGTGCCGGTTCGTCGCCAATTTTTTCTGAGTTTGGTGAAGTATCTGCTAAAACAAAGCCTTTTGTTTTTCTTTTATAACCTCTGCTTAAAATTGCTATTTTATATTTTGAGCTTAATATCGAAATTAAATATTCTACATGAGGTGTTTTGCCTGTTCCGCCAGCAGTAATGTTTCCAACAGAAATTACGGGGATGTTAAATTCTTTTGATTTTAAAAAATTTATATCGAATAAAAAATTTCTGAAAGAGATAATAATTCCGTAAATGATTGATAATGGGAACAATAGCTTTCGGAGCATATATTTATTTAGTTTGATGTTAATATTAAATAGTCCACAGCTTTCGTTAAAAAAGGCAAAAAACTGTGGACTATTTAATTAAAAAAGGAATTTTTGGTTTAATGTATTTCAATTTCTAAAGGCAGTCTGGCTTGAATGCCTTTCATATTTGACAAAGATTGATACATAATGTAAAAGTTTTCTAATTCGCCAAGTTCACTTTTAATATAATTTACTTTCATGTTTTTTAAATCTTCAATTATTTTTTCGAAAGCTTCTTTTTTCTTAGGCATTTCAATAATTCTGTATTTATTTAATTTAGCTTTTTCAGCAGCAATTTTAATTGCATCATTAAGACCGCCTATTTTATCAACAAGTCCGTTTTTCAATGCATTTTCGCCACTCCAAACTCTTCCTTGACCAATTGCATCAACTTCTTCAGCAGTCATGCCTCTTCCATCAGCAACATGATTAATGAAAGTTGAGTATATTTTTTCAATCATTTGTTGAATATATGCTTCTTCTTCAATTTCCATATTTCTGAAAGTGGAGCCTATATCAGAATGTTTGTTTGTATTTACTTTGTCGGTAGTAATGCCTATTTTGTTGTTTAATAGTTCTTTAATATTAAACAAAACACCAAAAACACCAATTGAGCCGGTAATTGTGTTTTCACTAGCTAAAATAGAGTCGGCGGCACAAGCAATATAATATCCGCCAGAAGCGGCAACATCGCCCATTGAAACAATTACAGGTTTTTCTTGTTTTGCTAAAACAACTTCTCTCCATATAATTTCTGAAGCCAAAGCACTTCCGCCTGGAGAGTTTATTCTTAATACAATTGCTTTTATTTTTTCATCATTTCTGGCTTTTCTAATTGTTTTTGCAAGTCCATCTCCTCCAATGTTTCCATCGCTGCCTTCGCCCATAACTATTTCGCCTTGTGCATATATAACAGCAATTTTGTCTTTAGCTAAACCTTTTTCGCCTTCTTCCTTTTTCTTAGGAACTTTATTGTATTTGCTTAATGAAACGAATTTTAATTTTTTGTCTTTTTTTATTTTAGATTCAACTTTTAAAATTTTCTCAATTTCATCATAATATTTTATTTCATCAATAAGTCCGTTCTCAAGAGCTGAATTTGCATCTTTAATAATCAGATTATCAGCAAATTTATTTAGTTCCTGAATATTAATATGTCTTTCTTTAGATATTCCATTAAGAATGCTGTTCCAAATTGAGCCAACATATTTTTGCACTTGTTCTCTGTTTGCTTCACTCATTTTATCAAGCATAAAAGGCTCAACAGCACTTTTGAATTTTCCATGTCTGATAATCATTGGTTTTATACCAAATTTATCAAAAGCATTTTTAAAAAACATTAATTGAGCGCTTAAACCTACAAAATCGAGACCGCCTTCAGGATTTAGATAAATTTTATCAGAAACGCTGGCTAAAAAATATGTTGCCTGAGAATAATAATTTGAATAGCTTATTATAAATTTTCCTGATTCTTTAAAGTCGAGCAAAGCATTTCTAATTTCTGTAATAGTTGAAATTCCTGCATCTAAACCTTTTAATTCAAGGTAAATACCTTCAATTTTTTCATCGGCTTTTGCTTTTGAAATATTTTCTAAAATTTTATTTAATCCAACACTTTTATTTGGATTCATAGTAGCAAAGTCAAAATCTTCAAGAGGATTATCAGATGCTCTGTCAACAATTTTAGTGTCAAAATCTAATTTTAAGATACTTTGACTTTCAATTTCTGCTTCATCAGAATTTTTTGCGGAATTTACGATTCCAAATAGAATAATGAGCATTAAAAAAAACATCACAAAGGATGCTAATATAGTTCCGGTTAATGAGGCAAATGTTATTTTCCAAAAACTTTTCATGAGTTTGTGTTTTTAAAGGTTTGTTTTTTTAATATTTATTTATGATTTGCGCTAAAATACTCAAAAATGATTAATCTGATATTCTTTTTATCCTAAATTATGTTAAAATATAATTTGTTGCAGATTATTTTGGTCTTAATTATTTCAATGTATTTTCTTTTATTTTAAAATATTGTTCAACTTTTATTTTATCGTTGAATAATTGAGTTTTTAATTCTTCAATATTTTTAAATTTCATTTCTGCTCTAATTCTTCTATGAAAATTAATTTTTAAGCACGAATCATAAATATTGTGATAGAAGCTAAATATATGAGTTTCAATACTTTGAGTTTGATTTTCTTCGTTTAAAGTTGGTCTAAAACCAATATTTAACATTCCATAATATTTTTTATTTTCATACTCAACATCAACTGCATAAACTCCATTTTTAGGAATAATTTTATATGATTCTTGAATTTTAATGTTTGCTGTAGGAAATCCTAAATTTCTACCAATTTTTTTCCCTTCAACAACTTTTCCTTTAATCGAAAAAATTCTTGATAAATATTTGTTTGCAGTTTCGATATTGCCGTCTAATATTTTTTTTCTTACAATAGTAGAACTTATATTAACACCTTCTACAGAAAGAGCTTCAACTTTTTCTATTTTAGAATTGTATTTATCTGTGCAGTTTTTTAATTTGTCGAAATTTCCTTCTCTATCGTGTCCAAATTTATGGTCGTAACCAACAATAAGACCTTTCATTTTAATTTTTTGATGTAAAAATTTTTCAATAAAATCGCAATAAGACAATTCTGAAAATTCTTTTGTGAAAGGGATAATAATTAAGTTGTCAATACCTTGATATTCAATTAATTCTATTTTTTCTTCTATAGAATTAATCATTGAAACTTTATCGGCTTTTGGGTCTAAAACCATTCTTGGGTGAGGCCAAAAAGTAAAAACAACAGATTCGCCACCAAGTTTATCGGCTAAAGATTTAACATGATTAAATATTTTTTGATGTCCGAGATGGACACCATCAAAAGTTCCAACTGTTACAACCGGATTTTTAGCTTTGAAATCGTCTATATTATTAAAAATTTTCACAAAAAAAGGATTTTGTTTTAAATATGTTGCAAAAGTAAAAAAACGGCCTTAATTTTTAGTGCATTGAGCTTTTAAATTTTAAAAAAATATGATTTTATTGACATGAGTTAGATATAAGCCGCTTATGATTTTTTGTTAATTTTATTTGAAAACAATTTTTGATGATAAATATTGTTAAATTGCTCAAATACAGTTTCTAACAATTCAGCAATTGCTCAAAAAAGAATGAAATCTAAAATTTATCGGAGAATAATGTTAAAAACTTAATACTTTAACTGAAATATATGTTAGATAACAGTATAATTTATATATTTGCCGAAAATTTTAAAAAGAAAATAAATATCAATTTTAATTAAATAAAGGAAAAATGAAGAAATTATTAATATTATTTGTTGCCATTATTGCTTTAGCTTCTTGTGGTGAAAGTAGTAATGAATTTATTGTTAAAGGAAGTTTAGAAAATTCAGTTGGAAAAACTATCTTTTTAAGCGAATTTACACAATCAGGACCTCTAACAGTTGATTCTGTTACAATTGGTGATAATGGAAAGTTTGAACTAAAAGGAAATACTTCTTTTCCAAAATTTTATATGTTAAGAACAGAACCAAATGTTTTTGTTACTATAATTGCTGATTCTGCTGATGTTTTAACTGTTAGCGGCGATTTTATTGATTTTATTAATAAAAATAAAATTGAAGGTTCTAAAGATATTGATTTATTAAATTCAATGACAGAAAGATTAAGAGCAACAATTTTACAAATGGATTCATTAAGTCAGGTTTATCAACAAATATCTGAAATTGAAATGTCAGATTCTGTAAAAGCAGATATTGATAAAGAATTTATGGATGTTTACTTAGCACAAAAAGAAGATTCAAAGAAATTTATCGATGAAAATTCATCATCAATGATAAGTTTGTTGGTTTTATCTCAAAAAATTGCAGAACAACTTCCGGTATTTAATTTAAACGAAGATTTGAGTTATTTCGAAAAAGTTGATGAAGCATTATTTGCTGCTTATCCTAGTTCGGATGATGTTAAGAATTTACATAAATATATGGAACAAATTAAAAATCCGCCTCAAACACAGCAACAACCAACAGCTACTTTTGGCGTAGGAGACGAGGTTCCTGATATTTCACTTGCAAATCCAAAAGGAGAAACAAAATCTTTATCTCAGTTAAGAGGAAAATATGTTTTGTTAGATTTTTGGGCTGCTTGGTGTAGTCCTTGTAGAGGCGAAAGTGCAAATTTAGTTGCCAATTTTAATAAATATAACAAAAATGGTTTCGAAATATTTCAAGTTTCTTTAGACAAAGAAAAAGCAGATTGGGTAAAAGCAATTGAACAAGATAATTTAGGTAAATGGATTCATGTTAGTGATTTACAATATTGGCAATCAGCACCTGCAAGATTATACGGTATTATGTCTATTCCTGCTAATTTTCTTTTAAATCCTGAAGGAAAAGTTATTGCTGTTAATTTGAGAGGTCCTGCACTTGGCGCTAAACTTCAAGAATTGTTTGGGAATTAAGAACAAGAAAAAGTAAGACAAAAGTGAAAATGTGATAAATTTTATCCTCTCACTTTTGTCTTTTTACTTTTATCTTGTTTAAAACTTATTTACTTAAAAGTTCTGATGTTTCAACAAGTTTTATAAATTCTGCTCTGTATCCTTCATCATCATTGCCTTTCGATGCTTTTGCCAATTCTAAAATATGCTTATAAGAAGAAGTTCCTTTAAATTCTGAATTTCTTAAAATTAAACCAAATTCGCTAACTGCTGCTGCCCATTTAAAATTTTGGCTTGTATTTCCCTGTTTTATATCTTTTTCCGAAATTTTATTTTTTATTAGTTTACTAATTGCTCCATCAGGTTCTTTATATCTCAATTTTATTGTCATTAAATCATCACTGTTTACAACATTAGTTGTTTGATATTCTAATTTATCTGAACCCGGAATTATTTCTTTAGAACTAGCGGGAATAATTTCGTAAAGAGCTGTAACAGTATGCCCAGCACCAATATCGCCGGCATCTTTTTTATCGTTGTTAAAATCTTCGTTTTTTAACATTCTGTTTTCGTAACCAATTAATCTATAGCCTTTTACTTTAGCAGGATTAAATTCAATTTGTATTTTTACGTCTTTAGCAATTGTAAAAATAGTTCCAAAAAATTCTTTTCCAAGAGTTTTTTTAGCTTCCAATATATTATCGATATAAGCATAATTTCCGTTTCCTGCATTAGAAAGTTTTTCCATTTTAGAATCTTTATAATTTCCCATTCCAAAACCAAGAACAGTTAAGAAAATTCCTTCTTCGCGTTTTTTCTCAATTAATCTTTCCATAGCAGCATCGCTGCTTTCGCCAATATTAAAATCGCCATCTGTTGCTAAAATAATTCTGTTATTTCCTCCATCAATAAAATTTTCTTTTGCAATTTTATATGCTAAATTAATTCCTTCGCCGCCGGCAGTTGAGCCTCCGGCTTGTAATTGTTCAAAAGAAGCCATAATTTTATATTTTTCATCGCAACTAGTTGAAGGTAATACTAATCCGGCAGCTCCTGCATAAACTACAATTGCAACTCTATCTGCCGGTCTTAATTTTTCAATTAATATTTTTAATGATGATTTTAGCAAAGGCAATTTATTTGGTTCGTCCATTGAACCTGAAACATCAAGCAAAAAAACCAAATTGCTTGCCGGAACTTTTGTAATATCAATTTCTTTTCCTTTTAATCCAATTGTAACTAATTGATGTTCAGTATTCCACGGACAATTTGCCAGTTCTAAATTTACTGAAAAAGGTAAATTATCTTTTGGTAAAGGATAAGAATAATTAAAATAATTTATCATTTCTTCAATACGAACAGCATCTTGTGGCGGATTTTGATTATTGTTAATAAATCTGCGAATATTTGCATAAGCAGCTCTGTCCACATCAATTGAAAATGTTGATAATGGATTAGCTAATGTGCTTACAAAAGCATTTTCTGTAATTTTGTCGTAAGATTCTGTGTTAAAATCTTCTGGCGGCATTTCATCGTTACTTATTAATCCGTCATCCATGTCTGCTTCTGTTTCTTCGGCCGATTCTTTAACTTGCGGCGAGTATTTTGTACTTTCGTATCTATCTCTGTGCACTGAGTTATTTCCACAAGAACTAATAATCAGCAAAAAAGATATTGTGCTGATAATCTGCATTTTAATTATAATGTTTTTCATGATAAGTATTTTTTTGTTTATAATTAATATTTATTTGTTAGATAAATAATTGTTGTAATTTCCATAAATTTAATGAAAAATTTTTTGTGTTTGTTATTCTTTATACTTTTGTGCTTTCAAATTTTAATTTATGATAAACACAATTATTGGCCTGATTTTCACTTTTTATTTATCTTTTTTACCTGATTTTATTAATTCCAATTCAGATTATATTAAAAATGAAAAAAGGAATTTTTTAACAGAAAACCAATCTGCAAAAAACACATTAAAACTATATCAAGATGTTGATAATAAGAATATTAACTTTAATGTTTTTGAAAATGCAATAAAAGGTTATTCTCAATTATTAAAAAATGGCGATTTAACAAATGAAAATTTATTAAGCATTATTGATTTTAGTAAATCGGCAAATGAAAAAAGATTTTTTATATTAGATTTAAAAAATAAAAAAACAGTATTTGAAGAGTATGTGGCTCACGGAACAAAGTCGGGAGTTGTATTTGCAACAAAATTCTCGAATAATAAGCATTCAAATCAAAGTAGCTTAGGATTTTATGTAACAGGAAAAACATATAAAGGCAAAAATGGGTTTTCGTTAAAATTGCACGGAAAAGAAAAAGATTTTAATTCAAATGCTTATGAAAGAGGAGTTGTAATACATGGTGCAAATTACGTTAGCGAAAAATTTATTAAACAAAACGGCAGATTAGGCCGAAGTTTTGGTTGTCCGGCAATTAACGAAAATATTAAATTTGAAATAATTGAGCAAATAAAAAACGGAACTTGTTTATTTATATATTATCCTGATAAAGAATATATTAGCAAATCAAAATTTTTAAACTCTAAGGTTAAAAGCTCATTTATTTAATCCTTTTTTGATATTTTAAATTGAGCTTTTTGAGAATAATTGTTTTTTTAATGTTTCATCTTTTTTGTAAATATCTTTATAAAAAATAATATTTGAATTTTCGTCAGCTTCGCAAGTAATATATCTAACATAAACCGGAACCGGTTTTGATAAATTTATAATTTTACGAATTCCTTTTTCCATAACAATATTAAATGTGTCTGTAACTTCTTTTTGTTCGCTTTTTAATAAATCGTTTGCAAAAGAAATTGGCTTTTCAATTCGCATACAACCATGACTATAAGCTCTAATATCATTATAAAATTTACTTTTTGATTGTGTGTCGTGAATATAAACATGATATGGATTTGGAAAAATAAATTTTAAATTCCCAAGTGCGTTATCTGAACCACTTGATTGACGAATAAAATAGTTGAAGTTGTCGTTGTTTACTTCTGTCCAATTAATATCGTTATTTATAGGTAATCTGTTCTCGTCCAGTATTTTATAATTGTGTTTTTTTAAATATTCGGGATCTGATTTTATTTTTGGCAACAATTCATTTTTTGATATTGAAGCCGGAACATTCCATGTAGGATTTGTAATCAGGTATTCAATTTGGCTATTTAATTCTGGAGTTGGAGTTGAAATTGCACCAACAACAACTTTATATGTTTTTTTAATTTTATTTTTTTCAATTAAACTTAATTTATACGAAGGAATATTTACATATACATATTTCGAAGGTCTTTTTTGTTCCCAGCGCAATCTTTCAAGATTAATTGCAATTTGTTCAAATCTGTCCATGTTGGTCATAATCAATGCTTTTCGTGTATTAAGTCCAATTAAACCATCGCCATTAAGGCCATTATCTTTTTGAAATTCTTTTAAGGCACTTACAAATAATGTGTCTGAATTGTATTCAACATCAAAACTTATTTTATAACCAATAGTGTCTGATAGATAATTTGTTATTTCATTTACTCTGCAATTTACATAAGCATCAACATATTTTTGAGGCTGATAATATTTGTTTTTGGTCAGAATCTCTTTTGTAATATCATAAGCCAGAGTTGAGTCAACATTAGGATCAGGTAAATAAAGGCTATCATTATATAGCAATGTATTTCTTAAGAATTTTTCAAGTCCTTTTTGAAGAGCAATGTATTCGATAGATTTTGGCTGTAAATCTAAAATTCCTTCTGTTAAATAATCTGTATTTATTAAAGAACTTAGTTTTTGAGGAAAATCTTTTGGAAAATTAATGATTTTTCTGCCATAAATTAAAGTATCAGGCTTAATAACTCCTGAATACAGATGACTCATTATTTTGTAACAATTATGAGTTAATAATATTTCAAATTCAATAGCTTTATCCAAACTATTTTTATCATTTTTATCTTCAAGCGAATAATAAAGAGTTTTTAATTCTGAAAAGTTATAAAAACTTGTATCCAATCCATAAAATGAAGATTTTGCAAAAAGCCTGATTAATTCTCTTGCAAAGTGGTTTGGTTTCATGTTGTCTGTCCATATTGGAAGAAATTGATTTAAAACATAAAGCTCTTTAATTTGCTTAGAAGTTGAAAGTTCGTTTCCTCTGTATGCAAATTTAACAGAATCATTAATGTTTTTTAAAGTTGATTCTAGATTTTGAATTAAGGCATAATTTTCTTGCGATAAATTTTCATATTGTCTTGTTACTTTGTAATTATTTCGTTCGAAGCATGAAACAAAAAGAATAGAAATAATTAAAAGAATGGCGTTTAGTTTTAGTCCGGTTTTCATGATTTCATGTTTTTAGTTAAACAATGCACTCATATTAAATTATACGTTATAATTAGAAAAATGTTACCTAAACTCATCAAAGGAAATTGCGAAATGGTCAAAAGAATATAAAGCTTTATGATAATTGATTAATAATAAAGTATGAGATTATGTTATTTATAAATTTTATTTTTTTATTTTTGAAATTCTTTGTAAATTTCACATCATAAATTAAAGAAATGATATAATGGCAAATTATGTTGATTTAAGCGGCGAAATAAAATCTTATTTAACTTTTAAGTTAGGTGATGAAGTTTTTGCATGTCATGTAAATAAATTATTGCATATTTTAGAAATTCCAGAAATAACTGAAGTTCCAGGTTCACCTTTGTATATGAATGGAATTATTGATTTAAGAGGAAGTGTTTTGCCGATTATTGACGCCAGAGTTAAACTTGGAATGCCACCAATAGAATTTACAAAAGACACATGTATTATAGTAATGGATATTACATTAGATGACGATAATTTGTTGGTTGGTGTTTTAGTTGAAGCAGTTTTAGAAGTTTTAGAGTTTGAAGATGATAAAATTTTGCCACCACCTAATTTAGGAAAAAAATATAAATCTGAATATATTGAAGGTATTGTAAAAAAAGATGATCATTTTATTATGCTTTTGGATATTGACACCGTTTTTTCTTTAGACGAAATTGATTATATTAAAGAAACTGCAATTATTGAAGAAATTGCTGAATTGGAAGTTGAAGGTAAAGAAGAAAAGCCAAAAGAAAAGAAATAAATTATTGTTTTGATGTTGAATGAAAAAAGCTCGATTTATTCGGGCTTTTTTCATTTACTGGATATTTTATAAATAATTATTCTTTTGCATACTCAGGATAATTTTTAGCAGCATCTGCAGCAGCAGGTCCGTTATATTGAGCATCGCCAAATCCTAAAATTGGCCAAAAAATAAATCCTAAAAATATTAATCCCAATGTAAAACCACTTGATTTTCCAAAGCTTAAAGCCATAAGATTTATCATCCAAATACCCCAAACTAGTATTCCAACATAAGGAATAAAAATCATTAAAAGTAACCACCACCAAGGTTTTCCAACAATTTTTAGCATAATAATCAAATTGTAAATAGGAATAATGGCAGCCCAACCAGGTTGTCCTGCTTTTTCAAAAACTTTCCACATAGAAGCAATCAAAAAAACTACGATTGCCAAATAAATAATTATACCAATTCCGCCAATAGCTTCGTTCATAATAATGTAAATTTAGGTTATGATCCTACTCTTTTAAAAGGTTTTCGGAATACCCTTGTTAATTTATTGATTAGTTAGGTAAATTTATGAAAAAAAAATTAATTTCCTAATTTGAATTCCATTTTTATTTATAAAACATTAAGTTGTTTCACAAATAAAAAAACTCTTGCTGCGTTTTAAAAGCTTCAAGAGTTAGTAAAATCAAAATTTATTGTTTTGATAGTATTTTAGTTTTAAAAGAAATAATAAACAGCAGCAAGTAACCTCATGTTATTAGCTGCTGTTAAATTAGTTGGTATACCTTTAATATCTTTTGTGCTTCCATAATTAGCAACAGTATATTCACCTTCAACAGCAAATCTCACTTTTCCTGAATTGAAAGTAATTCGTGGCGAAACCCTGTACAAACTTTCAATGTTAGTTCCGAAGCCATAAATTGGTCCAATTACATTGTTTGCAGAACCAAGGTTTTTCGTATATCCACCAAAAATTCCAAATTGAATGTTTTCGCCATTAGTTTGAATTTCTGCCCAAACCGACATGGTTGATAAAGGAGAATATTTGACGTATCCTTTTGTTATATTTGTCGAGTCTGTAATTGCAAAACCGCCAATGCTTAAAACATCAGCAATATTTTGGCCATAAACACCTTCTAATTT
>JAFGWC010000014.1 GCA_016937695.1 Bacteroidales bacterium | reverse complement strand
TTTCTATTGTAAAATGTTCAAAATACAGATTATTTTTTTGAGAAAAGCTTATATTACTTGCCAAAAAAACTGTAATGAAAAAAAAGAATGTGAATATTTTCATTAAAAATTAATTAATCTTCTAATATAGTTAATTACAATATATTGGCAAAAAGATTTTGATAAAAACTCATATTTTTAATCTGACCTTATATTTTTTACTTTTGATGTTTTTCAAATTCAATTATGATTAATAAAATTAAAAATATTGCAATTCTAGCACATGTTGATGCGGGAAAAACAACAATTACAGAAAACTTTTTATACTTATCCGGAGCAAAAAGAAGTTTAGGAAATGTGGATAAAGGTTCTGCAACTACAGATTCGCTTGAAATTGAGAAACTTAGAGGAATTTCTGTGCGTTCGGCTTCTGTTTCGTTTATTTTTGAAAATACTTTAATAAATTTAATCGACACGCCCGGACACGTAGATTTTTCATCAGAAGTTGAAAGCGTTTTTAGTATTTTAGATTCTGCAATACTTGTTATTTCTGCAATTGAAGGCGTTCAGGCTCACACATATTCGCTTTGGAATGCTTTAAAATCAGCAAAAATACCAACTTTAATTTTTATTAATAAAATTGATAGAGAAGGCGTTGATTTAAGTTTTATGCAGGAAGAAATTATTAATGAACTAAATATAAAAGCTTTTATTTTGCAACAAGTTGATTTTAAGAGCAATAACGAATTTTATATTTTAGATATTTTTAAATATAAAGATAAATTTCCTGATATTTTTGAACAAAATATTGAAACTATTGCCGAATTTAACGATAAACTTCTAAACGATTATCTTAATTCAATTCCTATTTTTGATGAAAGATTAAAAACTTTGATTTTTGAAAATACAACGCAAAATAATATAACGCCTGTTTTATTTGGTTCTGCAAAAAATTCTATTGGAATAAATGAACTGTTAAGTGCTATAAATCAATACATTCCTTTTGCAAATATTGAAGAAAATAATGAACTTTCGGCTATAATTTTTAAAATTGAATACGATAAAAAATTAGGAAAACTTGCTCATGTAAGAGTTTTTAGCGGAAAGCTGCAAAGCAGACAAATTGTTTTTAATTTCAGCCAAAATAATGAAGAAAAAATATCGCAAATAAAAAAACAATATATTAATAAACTTGAAGATATAAACGAAATTTTAAGCGGCGATATTGGAATTGTAAGCGGACTTTCAAATGCCAAAGTCGGCGATATTCTTGGAAAACCAAATGATAAAATAAAATCTACAAGTTTGAATATTGCACTTTTAACGGTTCAGGTAAAAGCTGTAAACGAACACGATTATGCATCACTTGGCGCAGCTCTTGAAGAATTAAATTTTGAATATAATCAGTTGAATTTCAATTGGTTAAAATCAGAAAAAGAATTTCATTTAAAAGTAATGGGAGCTGTGCAAATTGAAATTTTGCAAGCAATTTTAAAAGAGCGTTTTAATATAGAAACTGAATTTTCTGAACCAACAGTTATTTACAAAGAAACGCCTGCGAAAACCAACGAAGGCTTTGTAAGATACTGGATGCCAAAGCCTTGCTGGGCAATTTTAAAATTTAAAATCGAAGCCGGCGAAAGAAATTCAGGAATAGTTTACCAATCAAAAGTTAGTGTTAACGATATTCAAAAAAAATATCAGAACGAAATTGAAAAAACAATTCCAAAAGCTTTACAACAAGGAATAAAAGGCTGGGAACTTACTGATATTAAAATTACGCTTATCGAAGGCGAAGATCATGTTATGCATTCAAATCCGGGCGATTTTGTGGTTGCAACTCCAATGGCAATTATGAACGGTTTAACAAATTGCGGAACAACTTTGCTTGAACCGATTTTTGAATTTGAAATTAGTGCTGATGAAGAATTTCTTGGAAAAATAGCAAGCGATTTAACAAATATGCGAGCCGAATTTGCAAATCCTGAATTTGAAAACGGCAAATTCAGATTAAAAGGAAAAATTCCGGCATCAACATCAATAAACTATTCAATAAAATTAAGTTCAATTACAGGCGGAAAAGGAAAAATAAGATTTAA
Source organism: Bacteroidales bacterium (assembly GCA_016937695.1). Lineage (GTDB taxonomy): Bacteria > Bacteroidota > Bacteroidia > Bacteroidales > NBLH01 > NBLH01. Next base: position 23,798 of record JAFGWC010000014.1, on the reverse strand, counting down.
TTTTAGCGGATATAAAGAATGTTCTGACGAATTAGGAGAAATTAGAGCTTATAAAGGAATAAATCCGCTTGACCAAAGCAAATGGATACTTCATGCACGCGGTGCTTATAAAACGAATGAATGAAATTTGTAGAAATTAAATTCAAGTTTAGGATTACATGCGAAAGCCTGACGAATAAAATCTGCTTATTGGTAATTGGTGTATTAGTCATTAGTATATTGGAAATTTGTAATTCATAATTTTTATATAAATTTGTTTTGTTATACCGAAACGCTTTAAATAATTGTATCGCTGCACTCCGTTAGCAATACAAAACTTAAAGTCTATCGGCATTATAAGAATTTATAATATACAAAATTTGAAAACTGCTGAGTATAATTAATCAATTAAAATAAAAAATGGAAACCGAAAAATTACAAAAAGAAAAAGAAATAAAAACCAAACTGTTTTGGGCAATTGGTTTAGCAACATTAGCTTTATTGTTTACATTTTTTAAATTACCATTTGACTTTATTCTGGCTCTAATAGCCTATATCATAGTGGGCATTGCCCTTGTTAAAAAAGATGGCGCACTTGGCATTTTTCAGGTAATTTTAGTTTTTCCGGCAATTTTTACTGCTTACAGCGATTTTTTTAGTGGAGATAATAATATAAATGCAGCTGATGACGGAATCAATACTAAAAAACTTGACAAATTAACAGATTTTACACTATTTTATACAGCAATAGTAATTATAGTAACTATTTTATTTCCTATAATTCGATTTTTCTGGAATTTGTTTACATAAAAAATATAGCTCTAAAAATCCAAGTATAAGAGAGAGTAAAATAGCCGTAAAAGTTATTAAAAGAATTATTACATAAGCATTTTTTCACTTTCACGCATTATTTATCACCATTAATTTTTCACGTGTCATTTCGTGCATGCTGTATGGAATACCGCCAATACCAATTCCTGAAGTATCGCGTCCGCCAAAAGGCATCCAATCTACACGAAAAGCTGTGTGGTCGTTCAACATTACAGCACTTGCATTAATTTTATTTACTGAATTCATTGCCACTTTTATATTTTCGGTATAAACCGATGCTTGAAATGCAACATCCAGTGAATTAGCTTTTTGTATTGCATCTTCAATGTTTTTGTAAGGATAAATACAAACAACCGGACCAAAAACTTCTTCTTTCGATACAGATATTTCATCAGACGGATTGTAAATTACTGTTGGCTCGTATGTTGAGTCAGATAATTTTTTTCCGCCGCAAAGAATTTCTGCGCCACTGTTTTTTGCTTCGTTTACCCAATCTTCTACTCGTTTTAACTCAAAAAGATCAATTATTGGCCCAACTTCTGTTTCAGGATTTAGCGGATCTCCAACTTTCAGTTTTTCAACCATTTCTGTAAATCTTTTTGAAAAATCAGAAACAATATCTTCATGAACAAAAACTTTCTGTACCGAAACACAAACTTGTCCTGCATGATAAAATCCGCCTTTAACAAGCATTGGCAAAGCTTTGTCCAAATCGGCATCTTTTTCAACAATAACAGGCGCAACGCCGCCATGTTCAAGCGCACTTCTGGTTCCGGGCGATAATTTCGATTGTAAATACCAACCAATTTGCGAAGATCCTATAAACGAAAAGAAATTTACACGCTTATCAGTAACCAGTTTTTCGGCTATTTTGCTTTTACAAACAGCAACTTGACACCAATCATCAGGTAAACCTGCTTGCATTAAAATTTTTGCAAAATTAAGTGCCGACAAAGGAGTTGTTGATGCCGGTTTTATTATTACCGGCGCGCCAACTGCAATTGCCGGAATTATCTGGTGAATTGCCAAATTAAGCGGATGATTAAAAGCACTTACCGAAACTACAACACCAATTGGCTCACGAAATGTAAAAGCCATACGGTTTTCACTTGCTTTTGTTAATCCCATTGGAATTTCGCCGCCTTTTATTTGTCCGATATGTTCGGCTGCAATTTTTACACCGTTTATTGCACGTAAAACTTCAACTTTAGAATCAGTATAAGGTTTTCCGCCTTCTTCGGCTGCAATAATAGTTAATTCCTCAACTTGTGTACTCATTATTTGAGCAGTTTTTTCCAAAATTGCTATTCTTTCGTGCTTTTGCAGCCAACGACTTCTATCGTTAAACAAAGCATAAGCTTTTGATAATACATTTTCGATATCGTTTTCATTCATTAATGGGATTTCTTTAATTAAATGTCCGTCAAAAGGCGATTTTACTTGTAATATATTTTTCATTTTTATATTTTTTTTGAAAGTTTTTATTTTTAGATATTTGATAAAATTAGCAACAAAATATTCATCTTTAAAAATATTGCTGATATTTTTTTAATTTTGATTTGTTAAAAACTTATTTATAAATGAGAGCAAAATTTACAATTTTATTGATATTTTTTTATTTACCATTAATATCAGTAAATGCCCAAAATAAAAAAGCTAATACTTTTAAGGAAGAATTAAATTATTTCAGATTTAGCTTATATACAGAATTAGATAAAATAAGTTCAGAAAAAATAAGGAATTTAGATTTTACCGAAAATAAAGATTTGGCAATTAAAATAGACAGTTTTTTATTAAAAAATAACAAGCAAATATCTGAATATCAGAATAATATATTGGAAGAATATACTGTTTTTGACTTTGATTTGTATAATTATAAAAAAATTGAAAATACTAATTTCGATGAATTAAACTCTATTTATGTACAATATATAAATCTGCCTGTTTATAAAATAGCAATAATAAATCCTTTTGCTATTTGTGAAAATATGATATCAGTCTATCAATCAACAACTTACTCAACAGCAGAATATGCCGGCTCAATAATGAAAGGCAAAATTGCTCAAGCTATTATTAAAACTATAAAAACAGACAAAAATGAATGGAAAATAATAATTAACCAATATTATTTTGCTTACGAATTTTCTTTAAATACCGAAACTAATGAATTTAATATTTTAAAAATCTATAAAAGAAATGAATAAAATTATAATAATTTTTGCAACAACATTATTATTTGCTTGTAACACAAAACAAAAAGAAAACAATATGATAGAACAAACCAACAAAATAATTATAGCTCATCGCGGCGCTTCCGGTTATTTACCCGAACATACTTTACAATCTAAAGCTATGGCTTATGCTATGAATGCAGATTATTTAGAACAGGATTTGGCTTTATCGAAAGATGATGTGCCAATTGTTATACATGATATTCATTTAGAAACAGTTACAGATGTTGCGGAAAAATATCCCGAAAAGGCAAGAGAAGACGGTAAATTTTATGTTATTGATTTTACTTTCAACGAATTAAAAACTCTTTCGGTTTTCGAAAGATTTAATCCCCAAACAGGAAAAGCAGTATTTCCAAATCGGTTTTCGCTTAAAAAATCATCATTCAAATTGCATTCTTTGCAAGATGAAATTGAAATGATACAAGGTTTAAACAAAAGCACCGGAAAAAATATCGGAATTTATCCTGAAATTAAAGAACCGGCTTTTCATAGAAAAGAAGGAAAAGATATTTCTAAAATTGTAATTGATATTTTAAATAATTACGGTTACAAAACCAAAAACGACAAATGTTTTTTGCAATGCTTTGATTTTGAGGAAACAAAGCGAATTAGATTTGAGCTTAAAAGCAATTTAAAGTTAATTCAATTGCTTGAAGACGATTATACCGAAAATGATTTTGAAAAAATATCGGAATATGCCGATGGACTTGGACCTTGGTTTGGAACAATAATTACCGGAAAAAACACTAAAGGCGAATTAATCATTACAGATTTTGTGGAAAAAGCTCATAATCAGCAACTTCTGGTTCATCCATATACTTTTAGAGCAGATGCTTTTCCTGAATATTTTACAGATTTTGATGAATTATTGGAAGCCGGACTTTTTAAAGCCGATTTTGATGGAATATTTACAGATTTTACAGATAAGGCTGTTAAATTTTTAGAAAAAAAACATCTGCGAATGCAAGTAAAATAAAGAATTAAAGACATGATTGATTTAATAATTGTATAAAATAATTGTCATGGCATTGTTTTTGCAAAATATAAATTGAAATTAAAAAACCATTTATAAAATGCCATATAGAAGATTGCCAAATACAGACAGCGCAAGAATAAGAGCAATGAAATCTGCTCTTGACAAAGGTGATAAGATTCATCCTTTTAAACTTGCATACAATCAGGATATTTATGTGAAAATAAAATCTTTTTTACCTCAATTTGAAAAAGCTGTACTTTCGCAAAAACAAGCTTTATCGTTACAAGCTACAAGAAATAAGGCATATTTAAACTTAATGAGCAAGGCTCAAATGTATTTATCGCATTTTGTACAGGTTTTAAATTTTGCAATTTTAAGAGAAGAACAACCAAAATCGATTAGACAATATTTTGGCTTAAATATTAACGATAAAAGAGTTCCATCGCTAAATACTGAAGAAGAAATTATAGAAAAAGGCAGATTAATTATTGAAGGCGAAAGAAAAAGAACTCAAGAAGGAAAAAATCCATTATTAAATCCGAGTATTTCATTAGTTAAAATTCATTACGAAAAATTTACTGAAGCTTATCGTTATCAAAAACAATTAAAAGAAAATAGTTACAAAGCACAGTTAAAAGTTGCTTCTCTTAGAATGAAAGCAGACCAGCTTATTTTAGATGTGTGGAATCAGGTTGAAAAATACCATGAAAATTATAATCCAGCACAAAAAAGAATGTTTGCCACAGAATACGGACTTGTTTACATATTCCGCAAAAACGAGAAAAAAGAAAAAGAAAACATGTTTCAATTAAGCGCTTAAAAATAAATCAGAAAACCAATAAAACACTAAATCTTGAAAATCAAATTTCAAATAATTACAAAAAAGAATAATTTTAAATTATTAATTGATAATTAGTTAATGTATTCATTTATCTATAAATTTGGAATAATGAATAAATTAAATTAATTTTCAGAACTTATTTTATAATTTATTAAAAGTATATTTATTTAAAACCTTCTAATTATGAAAAAATTATTATCAAGCATACTAGTTGCTTTATTTGTGTTTAGTTTAAATTTATCGGCACAAACAATTACAGGAAATTGGAAAACAATTGATGATGAAACAGGTGATGCAAAATCTGAAGTTGCCATTTGGAAAGCAGAAGACGGAATGTATTACGGAAAAATAATGAAAATTTACGATGAAACAAAAAAAGACAACAGCTGCACTAAATGCGATCCTGAAGATGCAAGATACAATCAAAAAATTATTGGTATGAAAATAGTTATGAACTTGCAAAAAACAGGAAAAAACGAATGGTCTAAAGGAACAATTCTTGACCCAAATAACGGTAAAGTTTATAAATGTAAAATGTGGGTTGAAGGAAATGATTTAAAACTTAGAGGATATATTGGTCCTTTCTACAGAACTCAAACTTGGCATCCTATTAAATAAAAATATAAATTTTAGATTTAAAATTATAAAAAACGCCTAAAAGTAAAATCTGCTTTTAAGGCGTTTTTTTATTATATTTGATATATTTTTAAATAATATTCAAAACTAATTTATAAAAAAATGAAAAATTTAAAGCTTAGTTTTTTGTTATTTGGCTTTTTTATTGTTTTTAACGCTTCTGCGCAAAAATTTAATGGAGGAGCCATTCTTGGTTTTAGCACAAGCCAAATAGACAGAGATACGCAAAAAGGATACAATAAATTGGGTTTTTTCTCTGGCGTTTATGTTAAAAGAAATTTTACTGATATTATTGGTGCAAAAATAGAACTTTATTTTATCGGAAAAGGCGCTAAAAAAAATGTAAACAAAATAGAAGAATTTAAAACTCAGTTAAATTATGTTGAAATGCCTTTTTTAATTACTATCAAAGCTTTAAATAATATTGAAATTGATTTTGGTATATGTCCGGCTTATTTAATTTCTTCAAAATTAGTAGAATTAGGCTATGAAGTTCCTGATTCTGAATACAATATACATAATTATGATTTGTCGGGCATTTTATCAATAAATTACTATTTTACTGATAAAATTGCTGTTAATTCTCGGTTTTCTTACAGCATTTCACCAATAAACGAAACTCCCGGTTGGCTTAATTCAAATTTGAGCTTTGGGCTGATTTATGATTTTAAATAGCTTTTTATCATAAATCAACTTTTCTTTTATCAATAAATAAATTTTGTAAATATCAAAAAACAAAAGATTTCTTCCTGTATTTTTTAAAATAAAATATATAAACGGATTTATTATTGATAAAATCAAAAACAATGGAATTTGCAAATTGTATTTTTTAACTTTTAAATATGTTTTAAGGATTTTTACTTCTTCACTAAAATTTTCATCGTTTAATTGCTTTTCTATATACGCCAAGTTTTTTATTCCTTGTGCTGTTTTTTCCAAAAACTCTTTATTTGTTTCGGTAAACAGGTGATTTACAGGGTTTTGAATATGCGATATTTCAATATTCAGATTCTTTAATTCATATCCGAAAAGAGTATCTTCATGACCGTAAGTAGAAAGCTCTTCGTTAAATTTTATTTGATTTAAAATTGATTTTTTTACAATAAAATTATTTGTGAGAAATGATTTATAAGGATTTTTTTTTCTGATTTCTGCTGATTTACATTCTCTTTTCATTCCGTAATTCCATCTTAAAAATTTATTGCTTCCGGGTTTTGAATTTAAATAAGTTCTACCACCGCAAATAACTTTTTTATTATTTTTTATCTCTATAAGATATTGAAATATGAATTTTTCATCTGCAATTTGCGAATCACAATCCAGAAACAGTAAATTTTCGAATAAAGCAAAATTTAAAAAATGATTTCTAATTTTTGAGCGACCAATATTTGTCTCTAATTGAATGTATTTTACTGATTTATAGTTATTTAATACGGAATTTGTTTTTTTAAATTTATCATCAGAACAATCATCAATTAAAATTATTTCGTATTTAATATTCTGATTATCTAACAAATAAATAAGTTTATTTACAAGAATTGAAACATCGCAATTAAATATTGGAATACAAATGGACAGCATTTATAAAATTAATATTTTGGTTTAATTATTGAAAGGCAAAGTAAAATAAAAGCTGCTTCCTTTTCCAAATTCACTTTCAACCCAAATTTCGCCATTGTTTTTTTCTACAAAATCTTTACACAAAATTAAACCTAATCCGGTTCCTTTTTCACTTGAAGTTCCTTTTGTTGAATAACTTTCTTCTATTTTAAATAATTTATGAATATTTTCATTTTCTATACCAATTCCATTATCTGATATTTCAATTTTTAAACATTCATTTTTTTGTGATTGAGTTTTACAAGATTTTTCTGCTTTAATTTCTACAGTTCCTTTATGCTTTGTGTATTTTATTGCATTCGATAATAAGTTTCGAATTACAGTATTAATCATATTTTTATCTGCTTCAGCATAAAGCTCAGTTTCATTTTTATAAATAATTTTAATTCCTTTTAAATCAGCCTTTTCCTTAATTAATTCAATGTTTTCCTTAATTAATTCATTTATTTCAAACTTTTCTTTAATTACATCAACTTTTCCTGTTTGATTTCTGGACCATTCCAATAAATTTTCCAATAATGTATATCCTTTAATACTTGCCTTATTTATAACTGTAACAAAACTTTCAATTTGCTCTTTTGAATAATTACTTACGTTATTCAAAATAAGTTCGGAAAAACCAATAATTGCACTAAAAGGATTTTTTAAATCATGTGCTATAATAGAAAAAAATTTGTCTTTTGTTGCATTTAATTGCCTTAGATTTTCTTCAGCACAAATGTAATTTTCTGTAACTCTTCTGTATTCCGTATGGTCGATAACTATTCCTAGCATTAGTTCTTTTCCATCATAATTTATTAATGTTTCTGAATAAACTAAACCATAAAAAGTAGTTTCATCGCTTTTCTTCAATAAATATTCCGAAGCTTTGGGAAATTGTTCTTTGCCCGTTTTGTTTTCAAATTTGCTTGAAAATCTCACTATATCTTCAAGATTTGCAAGAATTTTACTTATGTTTAATCCTTTGTTAAAATCATCGCAAGTATAACCGAAAAAATTTAATCCAAATGAATTTACATAGATAAAATTACCATTTTGGTCTAAAATTGAAACTACAAAAGGTAATAAATCGCCAAAAGTTTTTATTGACTCTTCTAAATTAAAAGAATCTTTAAATAAAACAGGCTCATTTCTTTCCTTCTTTTTTAAATCTGCAATTTCTTTCTTTAACTTTTCTAATTCAATCTGAGCTTGTTTATACTTTTCAAAAAAATCAATATGTGAGGGATTCTCTTTCACGATATAAAAGTATATATTTTTTAAAAATAACCAAATTTTTTATTCAATTTTTCCCCAGCCTTGTTTCGAAAAATTATAATATATCAAAATACCTGATATTAAAGCAATTATCAGAAAAACTGTTCCAATTAAATATTCTTGAAAAATTATTTTTCCGAATCCGAATAAACTTAACATAACCAATACACTTCCTAAAAACCAATTTATAAACATTATCCCAAAACCTTCATCACTTTTAACATTTGGGAGTTTATTAGAAATTTTTGTCCATCCAATTCCGCCGGGATGCACTTTTGTATAAAAATCAATCAATTTAGCTTCTTCTGTTGGTTTTGTTAAAAATGTAACCGAAAGCCAAACTATGCTAGACCAAATTACAATTATTATCAAACTTAGTTCAAAATCAGTAGATATTACATCCAGATTAAATCCGTATTTTAATACAGGAAAAATTAAATATGGTGCAATCATTGCCGAAATTTCTGACCACGCATTTACGCGCCACCAAAACCATCTTAAAAGCAAAACTAAACCTATTCCGGCACTCATTACTAAAATAAACTTCCATGCATCGCTAATTCTGTCAAATTGTGTTGTAACGATTAATGAAAAAAACATCAGTAAAAATGTAGTTATTCTAGAAATTTTTACATAAAATTTTTCATCTTCACCTTTTTTAATAAACGGCTTATACAAATCATTAATTATGTATGATGTTCCCCAAACTGTTTGCGATGCAATTGTTGACATATATGCAGCTAAAAAAGCGGCCAATAACAAACCAAGCAAGCCTGCAGGCAGTAAGTCTCTGATTACCATAACGTAAGCAGCGCCTTTATCGGCTTCGTTTGGATATAAAACAAGAGTTACAAGTGCAACTAAAATCCACGGCCAAGGTCGTAATGCAAAATGAGCTACCTGAAACCAAAGTGTTGCTAGAAGAGAATGCTTTTCGTCTTTAGCCGACATCATTCTTTGAGCAATATATCCGCCGCCGCCAGGTTCTGCACCAGGATACCAGCTTGACCACCATTGCACTCCTAAATATGCAACAAACGCAACAACACTCATTTTTAGCAATCCACCGGAAGAAACGCTGCCATCAGCATTTCCAACATCCGGTATAAATTCAAAAACCCATGAATTTTCTGATAAAGCTGCTTTTAATCCGCTAATTCCACCTACATGATTAACAGCAAAAATTGCTAAAGCAATGCTTCCACTCATTGCCATTATAAACTGAAAAGTGTCGGTTATAGAAACTCCCCAAAGCCCTGATAATGAAGAATATATCGCAACAAAACCCATTAATCCGGCAACAGCCAAAAGATGTGAACTAAAATGAATTCCAAGAAAATCGAAACCTGAAATTCCGAAGAATAAAAAATCAGGAAATAAAACTTGGAAAATTTTAACCATAGCCAAATTCACCCAAGCCATAACAATTGTATTCATAAAAATTCCGATGTAAACAGCTCTAAATCCTCTTAAAAATTTAGCTGCTTTTCCTGAATATCTAATATCAACAAATTCCGCATCTGTAATAATATTAGATCTTCGCCATAATCTGGCAAAGAAAAACACAGTTAGCATTCCGCCAAATAACATGTTCCACCAAAGCCAGTTTCCGGCAATTCCGCGTTGTGCAACAAGCTCAGTAACTGCTAAAGGAGTATCAGCAGCAAATGTTGTTGCAACCATACTTGTTCCGGCAATATACCAAGGCAGTTTTCTGCCACTCAAAAAGAAATCGCCCGTGCTTTTTCCGGCGCGTTTTGACATATAAATTCCGATACTAATGCTTACTAAAAAATACAAGCCAATTATTATCCAATCGATTTTTTCAATTATCATCTTTTTATTTATTATTTTCTATTTAATATTTATTATAAAAAATTATTTTATTATTCTATTAATCAGCTATTTATAAATATTTGTTCCTTTGTCTTTAAATAATAATTAATAAATTATCACTTATATATGTCTTCTCTGTATTTTCCGCTATCGTCATTTAGCAAACTTAAATAACTTTTATATCTGCTCGAATCAACTTCATTATTTTCAACAGCTTTAATAATTGCGCAATTGGGTTCGTGAGTGTGTGTACAATTATAAAATTTGCATTTTCCTTGAAGTTTTAGCATTTCAGGAAAATAAGTTGAAAGATTTTCTTTTTCCAAATCAACTAAGCCAAAACCTTTTATTCCTGGTGTGTCGATAATGTATGTATTTTCTTGTAATTCAAACATTTCAGAAAAAGTTGTTGTATGTTTTCCCTTTTGGTGATAATCGGAAATTTCGTCGGTTCTTATCTTAAAATCAGGATTAATTGTATTTATTAAAGTAGATTTTCCTACACCGGAATTTCCAGATATTACAGAAACTTTATTTTTCAGTAAATCAACAAAATTATCAATTCCAATTTTTTCTTTTGCAGATATTTTTATACTCGAATATCCAATTTTTTGATATAAAGAAATTAAGTTTTCCATTTCTTCAATATCAGACTGATTATAAATATCAATTTTATTAAAAACCAAACAAACCGGAATATTATAAGCTTCGGACGAAACTAAAAATCTATCGATAAAAACAGTATTAGTTCTGGGTTTTTTTAGTGTTATAATTAAAAAAGCAATATCGATATTTGCTGCAATGATATGCGATTTTCGTGATAAATTTATTGATTTTCGAATTATATAATTTTTCCTATCGTGTAATTTGTTAATTAATCCTGTTTCTTCTTCTTTTAAAATTAGGAAATCAACTACATCACCAACTGCTACCGGATTTGTAGAGTTAATTCCTTTAGTTCGGAACTTGCCTTTTATTTTGCAATTTGTAATTTTATTGCCCGATTTAACAAGATACCAACTCCCGGTAGATTTTATTACAACTCCGGTATTTATCATAAATTATAATTAGTGTTTTAAAGATTATGAAACAGGCAAATTTAAAAAAATTAAACCTAAATAAATTCTTGTTATTACTTTTTGTGCATAGATTTTGATATTAATATTTTAAAGTTCAAATAAATTTTGATTTATTAATTTGCGAATATACTTTTACTTTGCATTACAATACAATATTCGCAATAAAATTTCAACATTAAGCTTTAATTTATGTTATTAATATAATATGCTGAATAATAGGTTATTATTTATTTAAATATAATTGATATTTTCAAATTTTAACTTGTATATTTTTATGCTTGATAAATAGTATTGTTGTTATGTTTCTAATTTTAAATTTTATAAATATTTTATGAAATTTACTTAAAATAAAAAGTCTTTTAAAATATTTTAATATGAAATAATTGTTAAAATATTATCTTTATCAATTAAAATTTTGCGATTGAAAAAAATAAAAAAACATATTAGCTTGTATTTAAAATTGAGTTTTATATTTATATCATTAATTCAATTTTCTCAATTTTCTTTTTCGCAAGAGAATATTTATTTAATTAATGATGTTAATCAAAAATTAAATAATCTAAATAATGAACTATTAATTTTTGAAGATTCAAATAATAAATTTTCAATTAAAGAAATTAAAAATGTTGATTTTAAAAAATATGATTCACAAAAACTCAATTCAAAATCTACTTATTGGGCTAAAATTTCAATAAAATCTGCAATAAAGGAAAAAGCAGACTGGATTTTTTATTTTGCAGATAAAAGAGGTTCAGATATTTCGGAAATATATGTTTATGATAATGATAGCTTAATAAAAAAAACAAAAAGCGGACAATTTGAGAAAAAAATAAATAAAGAAATTTTTAGAGAAACAGGAAGTAAATTTCTCTTTTCGCCTAATTTAAATAATACCTACACAATATTTTTTAAAATTAAAAACATATCAAAATTCTCGGCTGCATTTAACCTTAAACTAGAATCAACAGAAGTTTTTAATAACAAAATAAATCAAAGAAATCTTGAACAAGGCTGGCTGCAAGGTATTTTATGGATAATGTTTTTTTACAATTTATTTGTTTTCGTTTATAGCAGAGATAAAGTTTATTTATTTTATGCATTATACATTTTAGGCATAGCTTTTAATTTTTTTATTGAAAGAGGCTTATTTATTGAATATATTATTCCTAATTCACCTATTTTAAATCCTTATATTTTCATTATTGCTACAGGACTTGCATCGGCAGCTTATTTTCAATTTATCAGATTATTTATTGATACAAAAATAAAAATGCCTAAATGGGACAATGCTCATAAATATGTAATCTGGTTAAACATCTTAATATCAATTATTTTACTAATCATATTAAAAGTAATATTTAATGTGAGATTTGCAATTAATGTGAGCAATTACCTAAATCTTGCCGGATTATTTTACGGATTAATCTTTATTGCATATTTAATAAAAAAAGGCGATTTTTTATCAAGATTTTTTGTAACGGGCGCATTATTTTTAGCAATAGGAACAATAATTTCGCTTTACTTTTTAATTACAAAAACCGATTTAAATATTAACCCTAAAATATTTATGAGTGCCGGTACAATTGGCGAAATATTATTTTTCTCATTAGGTTTAGGATATAGAATAAGACTTATTGAAAAAGAAAAACAAAAAACTCAAATAAAGTTAATTGAGCAACTTAAAAATAACGAAAGTCTTAAAGAAAAAGTTAACCGAGAACTTGAACAAAAAGTAAAAGAAAGAACTATAGAAATAGAACAACAAAATGAAGAAATTATAGCTCAAACCGAAAATCTTATCAGAGCAAATGATGTTCTTATAAATCAAAAAAGAGAAATTGAAAATAAAAACGAAGAAATTACTCTTCAAAAATCTTCTTTAGAAAAAATATTAAAAAATACCAAAGACAGCATTAATTATGCAAGTAAAATACAAGAAGCAATTTTACCTCCCGAAAATATTTTAGAAGCATACTTTAAAGACTATTTTATTTACTACAAACCTAAAGAAATTGTTAGTGGTGATTTTTATTGGCACAAATTTATAAAAAGAGACGATGGAAGATATTTTATTTTTGTTGCAGGAGATGCAACAGGACATGGTGTTCCAGGCGCTTTAGTTAGCATGTTGGGAATATCTTTTTTAAACGAAGTTGTTGCAAGAAAAGATTTAAAAACAGCTAATCAAGTACTTGAAATTCTAAGAAATGAAGTAAAATCTACTTTTAGGCAAACTAAAGAAAACACAACAACCAGAGATGGATTTGATATGGCGTTTTGTGTTTTAAATCTTGATACTTTAGAAATGCAATATGCCGGAGCAAACAGACCAGTTTTAATAATCAAAAATAAAAATTCTGAAACAGTCGAAAAACTAATTGAAATTAAAGGCGATAGAAATCCGATTGGAATTCATCCGAGAGAAAAAAATTTCACAAATCATATTATACAACTAGAAAAAGGTGATAAAATTTATCTTTTTTCAGATGGTTTTTCTGACCAATTAGGTGGTTTTGATGGAAGAAAATTTTATTTAAAAAGATTTAAAGACTTGCTTTGCGATATTACTAATGAACCAATGAAAAAACAAAAAGCGCTTCTTGATGAAAAATACCAAAACTGGATTAGTAGCGACAATCAAAATTTCAAACAAGTTGATGATATTTTAGTAATGGGTTTAAAAATATAAAGTTTAAAAAACTTTTTACTATTAAAAAATGTTAAAACTTTTAATCGTTCTTAAAAAATAGATACATTTATTCAAATTTTAGAAATTAAAAACAAATTTATGAAAAAAATAATTTTAACTTTTGGTTTTATAGCAATTGCAAGTTTTATTTTTGCACAATCACCTATCAATAAAGGTCAATTACAACTTAATGCAGGTGTTGGCTTTTCATCATGGGGAATTCCAATTTATGTTGGTCTAGACTACGGAGTTCATCCAGATATTACTGTTGGTGGAGAATTTTCATTTCGTACATATTCTGATAATTTTGCTGGAACTAAATATAGTCATTCAATAATAGGAATTTCCGGAAATGGGAATTATCATTTTAACAGATTACTAAATATTCCATCAGACTGGGATTTTTACGCCGGACTTAATCTTGGATTCTATTTTTGGAATTCAAATGACGATTATGATGGCTCTGATGGTTCAGGTATTGGACTTGGGGCTCAAATTGGTGGTAGATATTATTTTTCTGATAGATTCGGTATTAATTTAGAACTTGGAGGTGGAAATACTTTATCTGGAGGAAAATTTGGTATAACGTATAAATTCTGATTTTAGAATTTCCAAATTAAATTAAAAACTGAGGCTCTTTTAAAAGAAGAAAAAAGCCTCAGTTTTTTTATTATATTAATCTGCTTTTTTAAAATTAATTAAATCTCTTCCAATAGAACTTTCCTCAAAAAAAACATCTCAATAAATTGTTATCTAAACTTTAAGATTCAGAAAAAACAGGTTTATTAATAATTTTTGATTTTTCAATCCTGCTACAAGTATAAAAATTTATTAACATCAGAACAATTACTTTTAATATTCTCATTGTCAACATATTATTTGATTAATTAACTAAATAAAATAAAATTTAGAAGCAAAAATTAATTTTACAGATAATAAATCATAATAAAAAATAGAATTATTTAAGCAAATTTGTAATTTTAAAATTCAATTTTTAATGTTAAAAAAAATTTGGAAACAAAAAAACTAATAAATGAATAAAATCAGTATACAATATTTTAAAACCGATTTTGGCGAATTTATTTTAGGCTCTTACAAAAATGAGCTTTGCCTTTGCGATTGGAGATACAGAAAAATGCGAGAAGTTATTGATAAAAGAATCAAAAACGGCTTAAAATCAGAATATTATGAAGAAAAAACTGAAATAACAAATCTTGCAAAAAATCAAATTACAGAATATATTAATGGCAAACGAGAAATTTTTGATATTCCTTTAAAAATGACAGGAACCGATTTTCAAATTAGTGTTTGGAATGAATTAATTAAAATCCCTTATGGAAAAACCGAATCTTATCTTGGATTATCAAAAAAATTAAACAACGAAAAAGCAATTAGAGCAGTAGCTTCTGCAAATGGTGCTAATGCAATTTCGATATTTATTCCGTGTCACAGAATTATTGGCCGCAATGGAGAGTTAGTTGGCTATGCTGGAGGTTTGAATACTAAAAAGAAATTGTTGCAATTAGAAAATAAAGAACAAAATGCTGAACAATTAAAATTATTTTGAAACTTGAAAATTAAATTTTATAATTTTATACTTTTAAAATATGCTGTAATTATTTTGTTTACAAAAACTTAAGCTCTAATTGAATATTATACTAAAATTTAATCTACTGAAATTTTGAAAAAACAAGACCATGAACAAAACATTAAAAATAAAAATTTTTGCAAGTTTTATGCTTTTAATTGCTCTTTTGGCTGTTGCCGGAATAATTTCTATTGTAGAATATAGAAGTTTGAGCAAATCATTTAATATGCTTATTCAAGATAATTACAAATCTATTGAAGCATCAAAAACTATGCTTGAAGCTCTTGAGCGTGAAGACAGCGGAATATTACTTCTAATGTTAGGCGATTGGGATGCCGGAATGAAAATAGTAAATTATGCCGACAGTGTATTTTTACTTTCATTAAAAACTGCAAAAAACAATTTAACCGAAACCAACGAAGAAATTCACATCAAAAATATCGAGAACTCATATTCTACATACAAAGCCCGCTGGAAAAGACCAATAGTTGATACTGATAAACAAGGAGATATTTCATGGTATAAAAACGATATTCATCAATTATTTTTAACTGCAAAAATATCAGTAAACGAATTAATGGATTTAAACCAAACAAGCATGTATAAAGAAGCTTCAATTTTACAAGAAAAATCTGAAAGAGCAATTATGCACGGAATTGTTGCTATTATTTCCGCATTGGTTTTTTCTATTCTACTAAACTTTTTTATTACAAAATATTTTGTTTATCCTATTTCTGAGTTAGCAAATTCAGTTAATAATTATCGCGATGGAGAAAATAAGCTTAGAAGCAATATCAAATCTAATGATGAAATTAAAAAATTAGAAACAGCAATCAACGATTTATTGCAACGCATAGTAAAAAATAATAAATAATGAAGAAAGAAATAATAATAAAGCATTTAGGATTTGTTTTAATGTTAAATGGACTGTTCATGTTTATTTCATTTTTAATTTCCTTATTTTTAGATGAAACTTCCACTCTTCCTCTTTTATATAGTGCTTTATTATGTGGTATTTTTGGTGTTTTTCCATTAATCTTTGTTGAAAGAACAGAAAATATTAATTTCAACGAAGGCTTAACTATTGTAGTTTTTGGTTGGATTATTACAAGTATTGCAGGAATGTTACCATATATAATGTGGGGAGGTGAATTTACTTTAATAAATGCATGGTTCGAAAGCGTTTCTGGTTTTACAACAACCGGTTCCACAATATTAAACAATATCGAAATCTTACCAAAAGGATTGTTATTTTGGCGCTCATCAACACATTGGATTGGCGGAATCGGAATTATCCTTTTTGTTTTGCTGATTTTACCTCAAGCTCAAGGCTCCAGAATTAGTATTTACAATACCGAAATCTCGAGTTTATCAAAATTAAATTTCAGATTTAAAGCGCGTAAAATTGTTCATGTTTTAGCAATAGTATATATTAGTCTTACTCTATTGGAAACCACTATGTTAACCTTTTTCGGAATGAGCTTTTTCGATGCCGTTAACCATTCTTTTGCTACAATTGCAACAGGAGGATTTTCAACAAAAAACTTAAGTATTGCCGAATTTAATAATTTAGGGATAGAAATAACAATAATGATTTTCATGGTTTTAAGCGGAATTCATTTTGGGCTGATTTATGGAACTGTTATGCTAAAAAAAGAAAATATTTTTAAATCTTCGCTGGTAAAATCTTTCATAATAGTAATGTTTATTGGTATTTTGCTTGTTGCTTTTAAATTATACTTATCAGGATATTATAATTGGTGGCAATCTCTTCGTTACGCAGCTTTTCAGGTAATTTCATTAGGCTCAACAACCGGATTTGCAACCCAAGACACTGCAAATTGGCCAATATTTACTCAAATGATTTTAATTTATTTCACAATTCAATGTGCAATGACCGGCTCAACATCAGGCGGTTTAAAATTCGACAGAGTATATATTTTTTTCAAATCAGTTGGAAAACAAATAAAAATGCTAAAACATCCTAAAGGAATATTTGTTACAAAACTTGATGATAAACGTATTGATGAAAAATTAGAACAACAAACTCTGGTTTTTGTTGTTCTGTATATTTTTACTTTTTTTATGACAACATTTATCTTAACAGCATTAGATATTGATGGAATGACAGCATTTTCGGCTTCAATTGCAACAATTGGCAATGTTGGACCTGGTTTTCAAGGAGTTAGTTCATTAGGCAATTTTGCAAATATTCCTGATTTAGGAAAATTTGTTCTTACAATTAACATGTTACTCGGACGATTAGAAATTTTTAATATTTTAGCATTGATTATGATAAAAAAATAATTCCTATTTATTGATATATAAACTTTTGACTAAATTTTATTCTTTTACAAAATGTGTCAGATTATAAATTTGTTATAAGCTAAATATAGATAGCAAGAAAAACTCAATAAACTTTTCATACCACAAAACTTATATATTTAGATTTTTAAATTAATTTTATATTTTTAAGCTCTCAAATTAAAAATATAAAATTTCATATTGATTTTAAATAATATAAAAGATTAATAATCAAACGATAAACCATAATCTATTTGCAAAATGACAAATAAAGAAAAAATTAAACTTTTAGAAGAAAAAACTCAGGAAGCACTTATTGGTGGCGGAAAAGAAAAAATTGAAAGTCAACATAAAAAAGGAAAATTAACTGCTCGCGAAAGAGTTGAACTTTTACTCGATAAAGGCTCTTTTCAGGAACTTGGAATGTTTGTAACTCATCGCTCCAGCGATTTTGGACTGGATCAACAAAAAATACTTGGCGATGGAGTTGTGACAGGTTATGGTACAATAAAAAACAGACTCGTTTATGTTTTTTCTCAGGATTTTACAGTTTTTGGCGGTTCTTTAGCTGAAGCTTATGCCGAAAAAATTGTTAAAATTATGGATTTGGCAATGAAAAACGGTGCTCCTGTAATCGGACTTAACGATTCAGGCGGCGCTAGAATTCAGGAAGGAGTTGTTTCGCTTGGCGGATATGCCGATATTTTCTACAGAAATACGCTTGCTTCGGGTGTAATTCCTCAATTATCAGCAATTATGGGACCTTGCGCAGGAGGCGCAGTTTATTCTCCCGCAATTACTGACTTTAATTTCATGGTCGAAAACACTTCTTACATGTTTGTTACCGGACCAAATGTTGTAAAAACAGTTACACACGAACAAGTAAGCTCAGAAGATTTAGGCGGAGCTCATACTCATGCTTCAAAATCGGGTGTTGCCCATTTTACTGCAGCAAACGAAGTTGAAACGCTTGAACAAATAAAAAAAATATTCGATTATATCCCTCAAAATTGCGAAGAACAGCCACCTGAATTTCCTTATACTACAGCCGATGAAATAAGACCATGTTTAAATGATGTTATTCCTGAAAATCCGAATCAGCCATACGATATGAGAGATGTTATTTGTAATGTTATTGATACAAAATCATTTCACGAAGTACATAAAGATTATGCTGAAAATATAGTTGTCGGGTTTGCACATCTTGCCGGAAAAAGTATAGGAATTGTTGCAAATCAACCTGCATATCTTGCTGGTGTTCTGGATATTAACTCATCAAAAAAAGCTGCTCGTTTTGTTCGCTTTTGCGATGCTTTTAATATACCTTTACTTGTTTTTGAAGATGTTCCGGGTTTTTTACCGGGAACCGATCAAGAATGGAACGCAATTATTACAAATGGTGCTAAATTGCTTTATGCTTTTTCAGAAGCTACAGTTCCAAGAATTACTGTAATTACAAGAAAAGCTTATGGCGGCGCTTACGATGTTATGAACTCAAAACATATTGGTGCCGATATTAATTTTGCTTGGCCAACAGCCGAAATTGCTGTAATGGGAGCAAAAGGTGCTGCCGAAATAATTTTCAGAAAAGAAATTATGGAATCTGATAATAAAGAAGCTATACTTAAAGAAAAAGAAGATGAATATAATCAAATGTTTGCAAATCCATATATTGCAGCAGCACGCGGATATGTAGACGAAGTTATTATGCCCGATCAAACAAGAAAAAGGCTTATCAGAGCATTTAAAATGCTTGAAAATAAAGTTGATAAATTACCAAAGAAAAAACACGGAAATATTCCTTTGTAAATTTAAAATTAGCATAAAAATCCTGTTAAAATTAAAAACCATGACAAGATATTTCCTTTTTTAAACAATTTGAATTAATTGTGTATAAAGAAATTTTCAATCAATAATAAAATTATTTATTTTAGCAAAATATAGAAATTCATTAATTCTAAAAAAATGCACATAGCAATTGCGGGCAATATTGGCTCAGGTAAAACAACTTTAACAGGTCTTCTTGCAAACCAGTATAAATGGGAAGCTCACTTTGAAGATGTTGATGACAATCCTTATTTAAATGATTTTTATGAAGATATGCAACGTTGGTCTTTTAATTTACAAGTTTATTTTTTAAATAGCAGATTTAACCAAGTGATATCTATCAGAAAATCAGGCAGAACTGTTATTCAAGACAGAACTATTTATGAAGATGCACATATTTTTGCGCCAAACTTGCACGCAATGGGTTTAATGACTTCTCGTGATTTTGATAACTATTTCGACCTTTTTAAATTAATGAGTTCTTTTATAGAACCACCTGATTTACTGATATATCTAAGAGCTTCGGTTCCAACTCTTGTAAACCAAATTCAAAAACGTGGACGCGATTACGAAAACACAATTAGATTAGATTATTTAACAAGATTAAATGAAAGATACGAAGCTTGGATTTCTACTTACGGTTTAGGAAAATTACTTATTATCGACGTTAATAATTTAAATTTCCAGGATAATCCTAAAGATTTAAGTTTAGTTATCGATAAAATAGATGCAGAAATTCATGGTTTGTTTTAATTAATAAATTTTCAATACATAATTAAAATCAATTTATAAGTGTAGTATAATCTTATGAGTTGATTTTTTTTATTCAAATAAAGATGCATAATTTTGATAATATTAATAATTTAAAAAAAATGCAAAAAAAAATACTAATTACCGGCGGAACAGGTTATATTGGCTCACATACAACTATTGAGTTTTTAGAAAAAGGATATCAAGTTGTAATAATCGATAATTTATCAAATTCAAAAATAGAAGCACTTGAAGGAATTATTGAGATTACTGGAAAAAAAGTTGATTTTTTCCAACTCGATTTAACTGATAAAGAGCATGTTGCAGAGTTTTTTGAAATAAATAAAAATATTGAGGCAATTATTCATTTTGCTGCATATAAAGCAGTTGGCCAATCGGTTGAAAATCCTTTAATGTATTATCAAAACAATCTTTTTTCGCTGATAAATTTATTGGAAGCTGCACAGGAAAATAATATTTCAAATTTTGTATTCTCCTCATCTTGTACAGTTTATGGCGAGCCTGATGAACTTCCAGTTAAAGAAACATCAGCAATTAAAAAAGCAACATCGCCTTATGGAAATACAAAACAAATATCTGAAGATATTATTAATGATTTGGTTAATTCAAATCCTAATTTTAAAGCTATTGCTTTGCGATATTTTAATCCGGTTGGAGCACATTCTTCGGCAAAAATTGGCGAATTACCACTTGGAATTCCAAATAATTTAGTACCTTTTATTACACAAACCGCAATTGGAATTAGAGAAGAGCTTAAAGTTTTTGGCGATGATTACAATACACCGGACGGAACTTGCATTAGAGATTACATACATGTTGTTGATTTGGCAAAAGCTCATGTTATTGCTGCCGAAAGGCTTTTAAAATCTAAAAATAAAACAAATTTTGAAGTTTTTAATCTCGGAACAGGAAAAGGAAACTCGGTTTTAGAAGTTATAAAATCTTTTGAAAAAGTTACAAAAACTAAGTTAAACTTTAAAATTACCGAAAGGCGAAAAGGAGATGTTGTTGCCGTTTTTTCTCATACCGATTTTGCAAACGAAGAACTTGGTTGGATTGCAGAAAAAAATCTTGACGATATGATGCTTTCTGCATGGAATTGGGAGTTGAATTTAAGAAACAGACAGTAAAATTATTGGTATAATGGTTTAACAAACAAAATGTGTGAATTTGTATATTTGGAAATTAACTGAATAAAATACAAATTCTCACATTTTATTTCGCATATTTATATTTAATTAGCTTATAATGAGGAATATAATAGTTTTAAATGCATTATTTATTTTGGTATTATTATCGTGTAATAATCCGGAAAAAAAAGAAACTGAAGAGGTAAAAACTGTAAATACCGAAAATATTTTTATTGGCGGAAAAACATATTCGAATATTAAATGTAAAAAAGACAGTACACAAAAATTTACGGCGTATTTTCCAGAAAATTATTCGCCAATAAGAGAAACACCAGTTATTGTTGTTTTTGATGCACATGCCAGAGCTAAATTTGCAGTCGAAAAATTTAAAGATGCGTCAAACAAATATGGGTACATAATTATAGCATCAGAAAATATAAAAAACGGATTGCAAACTGCTGATTATTCGGTAAATATACTTTTTGAAGATGTTTTTTCGCAATATAAAATTGATAAAAAAAGAGTTTATACAGCAGGATTTTCAGGAGGTGCAAAAATAGCTAGTTCTGTTGCAATTTATAAAGGCGGAATTGCCGGAGTAATTGCTTGTGGCGCCGGTTTACAGCAAATTGGAGTCAAAATTTCAAATATTTTTGATTTTGTTGGAATTGCAGGTTTAAAAGATTTTAATTATCAGGAATTAAATATGCTTTGCAAAGCATTTGATGAATACGGCGTTAATAATAAGTTTATTACATTTAATGGAAAACATGAATGGCCTGATTCAGAGACAATTACAGAAGCTATTGAATATCTTGAAATTAATGCAATAAAAAGAAAAATTATTCCAACAAATGATAATTTTATACGAACTTATAGCCTTAAAAACGCCGAAAAAATAAACAATTTAATTATTGCCGGAAAAGATTACGAAGCATCTCTTCTTTACAAAAGTTTTTTAAATAGCTTATCCGGTTTATACGATATTTCTGATTATCAAAAAAGTTATCAGATTTTATTAAAAAGCAATAAAATACAAGTCGGAATTGATTTAGAAAACGAAACAGCCAAAAAGGAAATCGAAAAGCAAAATGAATTTATAGATTTATTTAAAAATGCAAATTTTACAGGTTTAAAAAAAGAAATTTCTTATCTGAAAAATAAAACTAAAAATGGCGAAGAAAATTATTTAGAATTCAGACTTTTAAATTACACCGAAATGCTAAGTTATATTTTTACTGATAAATCATTAAAATTAAACGATTTTAAAAGTTTTAATCAGTATTTGGCACTATACAACTCAATAAACGATAAAAACGCAGATAAAGAGTATTTTGCGGCTTGCAAATATGCAATTGAAGGAAATAATTCCTCAGCATTAAAATCTTTAAATAAAGCAATTGATTTTGGCTTTTATGATAAAGAAAAAATTTTAAACTCGGGATATTTTAATAGTTTTAAAAATGAAAAAGAATTTAAGAATATTATTGAAAAAATAAATTAACAAAAAATCCACTTAAAAAATATTTAAGTGGATTTTTTTATTAGAAATTATATTATTATCCAATGATATTTTTTCTGGGAATTGTTGCAATAAAATTTTTCAAATAAAAAGGCTCGAAATAAGCAACATCTTCAAATTCAGAGTTTTGAAATGCTTTTTCTGATAATTCTACCATGTTTTCTGCACTGCAAATTATGTTTTCAATAAATTCAGCTTTTTCAGATGTTATTGTGTTTTTACATTTTTCAGCTCCGTTACCAAAAAAAAGAAGCTTATTTCCAGATAAAAATTCCTTGTACGAATCTTCATCTATAATATCTGCAGTAATTTCTTTAATTATCTCATTATCTGAATTATAAAATGCAGAATAAACTTCCATTCGCCGCGCATCAATCATCGGACAAAACAAAGTTTTTTCATTATCAGCTCGGCTATATTTTTTTGAAATTTCAAAAGCCAATGCTTGAAGTGTACTAACAGAAATTAAAGGAATTTCGGCTGCGTAGGCTATTCCTTTTGCTGCTGAAACCCCAATTCGCAAACCAGTATAAGAACCTGGACCTTTACTTACAGCAATTGCATCTAAATCAGAGATCTGATATTCTGATTCTTTAAAAATACCTTCAATAAAAACGGTTAATAAGCTTGCATGCGTTTTCCCGTCAATATTTTCCTTTTTAGATATTAGTTTTCCGT
>JAFGWC010000056.1 GCA_016937695.1 Bacteroidales bacterium | reverse complement strand
TTTGCGCTTTTCTTCTGCTAATTGGCGTTCTTTTTCTTTAGCTTCTTTTTCAGCTAATTCTTTTTCCAATTGAGCTTTTTCTGCTGCTAATTGACGTTCTTTTTCATCATTATTAATTATTTCAGGCTTTTCCCTATCTTTCAAAATATTTCTCAATTCTATTTTTATATCAGATTTTTCAGAATTACTATTTTCGGAAGTTTCTTCAATCAACTCTTTTTCTGTCAATTCTAATTCACCAAACTCATCTTTTTGCAAAGCTTTATGTAAATCATTAAGTATTAAGGCTTCACGTTTTAAAACTTTATCTTTAGATTCAATTAGTTTAGAAATGCTTTCTTTTTTACTGATTCTTTCAGTTGCGTCTTTCTCAGCTTGCAATCTTTTTGCAGCTAATTCTATTAATTTTCTTTCTCTTTCTTTTTTATCAATTTCTTGTTGAATTTCTTCTTTATATGTTAATTTTCTTTCTTTATCAAGCTGAGCTTTAACCTTTTTTATTAGTTGCAGTTGTTCACTTTCAGTTTCATCAATTTCTTTATCTATCTTTTCATCAATTTGTTCAAATTCTCTTTTTGTTACAATTTTGTCATCTTTAATTTCCTTA
This sequence comes from Bacteroidales bacterium, assembly GCA_016937695.1. Classification (GTDB taxonomy): domain Bacteria; phylum Bacteroidota; class Bacteroidia; order Bacteroidales; family NBLH01; genus NBLH01. Next base: position 66,886 of record JAFGWC010000056.1, on the reverse strand, counting down.
TTTTGTTGATATGACTTTATTTCTTCTACTTCAGCCTTTTTAACTTTACCATTTGTATTAATTACAACTTTTTTATCTTCAATTTGTTCTTCAATTATTTCTTTAGTATCAGATTTTTGAATAATTGCAGTTTTTAGAGCTTCTTTTTTTTCTAATTCTGTAAATCCATCAATTAAACCGTATTTTGACAAATAACTTTCTCTGTATTTAGTTTTCATTAATTTATTTACATCTCTTTCTTTATTAAACTTCAACTCAGACAAAGATGTAACATTAGAAAAATCACCAATTGCTCTATCTTCTAATAATGTAACTTCCACAAATTCGGCAATAAATTTACAACATTCAGTAGGATGACTAACAATTTGTTCTTCAGAAAAAACAATAACTAACCATCTTAATTCATTAGCAATTCTGGTTCTTACTTTATTTATTTCTGAATATTTCTGTTCAGAAGTAATATCAGTATTTCCTTCAATTTCTTTTAGAGTATATGGTTCTTCAATTTCTATTGCGATATTTAATTTAGGTCGAGAAAATTTCAGAATAAAATCAGGCATGTAATCTAAATTTTTTGATTCATGAACAATCTGAACATTATCCATTGTTTTATTTAAAAAGTGTTCTTCAAGAAAAATCAAAAACCTTTGTTTAGCAGGTGAATAGTCATTTCTTACCGCTCTTATTTTATCATAACAAAAATTAAAATATTTTTTTACAGTATCTTGCCTATATGCATTTATTGCTTCAGGACTTTTATTATTTTCAAGTATCTGTTGTCTTCTCTCTTTAATTGCTTTTATCTCTTCTTCTTGTTCTTTATGCAATTTTACTGAAATTAAATAAGTTTTCATTAATCTGCTATTTTGAACCATTTCAAAAATTGTAGCAGTTAAAGAAATAATTGCAATAAAAAATAAAAGATATATAAAAATAGGGTGAGCTATTCTATAAATATTCAATAAAACGAATAATGTTATAGATAATACAAGTATAATTGCACCAATAAATTTTTTTCTTGGTTTTTTAGGAAACGAAGGTAAATTTGGTAATTGTGGAATTGGAATACCCTCATTATTAATGGTTTCAACCTCAAATGGTGTTACTGTATATGGATAATATTCAAGCATAAATACTTTTATTAAATTATTTATTTGATAATTTTAATTAACAAATACACAAATTATACCACTTTATAATTTTAAAGTATAATTTCTTTATTTTTCATTAAAAATTACATGTATTAATCAATACTTAACAAAAGTTATGCTATTATTTTAATTTTTACAAAAAAAATATAAAGTATATTTAAGAAAATTTATTTTCAGAATATTCTTCTGTTTGTATATTGTTTCTTTGCATTAAATATTTTTGATAAATATCAGAAAAATTTGTTCTTTCTTCTATCACTTTTTCAAAAGTATTAAACAAAGTCAGAATAAGTTCAGAGATTTCTCTAATTGCATGATTTCCACCTTCTTGTGCAGTAATATAATCACAATAATGATTTTTTATCACAAAGTTTTTAAACATTACTGAAGCATTTCTTCTAACCAAAAATTTTAATCCACATTGTTTTGCAATTGGAAGGTCAATTACATCATCAAAACAAAATGCGATTTCGCTTTTTTTAATTTTATATAAACTTGTGAAATGATTAAGAGCATCAGCTTTATCTACAAATTTGTAATAAATATTATTAAAATGTTCTCTATTAGCCAATTTAATAGCTGTTTGATTATTTTCGCCTGTAATAATTGCTGTAATAGGAACTTGTTCTGAATTTACTAACCAATATCCAAAACGCAATAAGTTTGTTCCCATAGAATCTGCTTCTGTGTATGAACTAGAAAATCCATCAGCTTTTTGTCCATTATTAAAAACACCATCCCAGTCAAAAATAAAAGCTTTAATATCTTTCAATTTTTCTAAAATAAAAGAAGGAGAAGAAATAAATTCTCCTCCTTCTTTTTCAAATAGTTTTACTATTTCCTCTGACATCATAAAATATTATAAATGAATAACTTACATCTTTATTTTATAAATCTTGAATATCTAATAAACCTACAGGTTTGGCATTTGCTGTTACCAATAAATTGTCAACTTTAAATTCTTTAAAAGTTTCATTTGCTTTAAACAAAAGTTCATCAGCATCAATTGAAACTGGCTTATTAAACTTCAAATCACCTAATTTCATTTTTAAAGAATCACGTCCACTTGATTGTAATAAACGTCTTAAATCACCATCGGTAAATACACCTAAAGCTTCATCGTTTCCATTTGTAACAATTATACAACCAAAACCATATTCAGTCATTTTCACTATTGCTTCTTGTATATCTGTATCAGCAGAAACAACCGGATTTATTGAACTCATTACTTCATTAACTTTAACAGTCATTAAACGAGTATGCTCATAAAACTGTTCTGTACCAAGTTTTGTGAAATTATTTTCAGACATCTGAGTTAGAATTTTATAAGGAACAGTAATATTGTGAACTCCAATATTAATTGCATTTCTAACATGTTCAATATTTCTAACTGAAGAGAACATAATTTTTGTATCGTAGCCATAATAATTAACAGCATCAACACATTGTTCAACTAGAGATAAAGCATCATGTCCCTGATCTTGTAATCTTCCAACTAAAGGGCATACATAATTTGCACCTGCATGCATTGCCATATATGCTTGTTGAAGAGTATAAACCAAATGAACATTTACCATAATATCCTCATTTCTAAGCATTCTACATGCTTTTACTCCTTCTAAAGAAATAGGAATTTTAAATACTGATTTTTTAGGATCTAAACCCATATTTATTTGACGATGAGCTTCTGCATAAATTTCTTCAGCAGTTTTACCAAGAGCTTCTACCTGAAGAACAGGCACAATATCTGCAAGTTTTAAAATTAAACTATCTACATCAGTAACACCATGTCTGTGCATGAATGTTGGTGTAGTTGTAAGTCCATCTAAAAATCCTAATTTAAAGGCTTTTTCAATTTCGTTAAAATCGGCACTATCTAAATATAATTCCATTTTTTATTATTTTCTATATTTAACTTCTAGTTGGTGAAATTCAATAATTGGTTTTAAAAATTCTTCTAAATCAAAAACACAAAGTTGACTTGCAGCATCACAAAGAGCTCTTTGTGGTTCAGGATGAGCTTCGATAAAAATACCATCAATTCCTGAAGCAACTCCTGCTCGTGATAAAACAGGCAAATACTCTCTTGCTCCTCCGCTTGGGTCAGCACTTGGAATTCCATATTTACGAATTGAATGAGTTACATCAAATACTACCGGATATCCTGTTTTATTCATTTCATAAAAACTTCTAGGATCAACAATTAAATCATTATATCCAAAAGTATATCCTCTTTCTGTTAATATTATTTGATCGTTACCCATTTCAACAGCTTTTAGAACTGGTTTAATCATATTTTCAGGTGCAATAAACTGCCCATGCTTAATATTGATTACTTTACCTGTTTTTGCAGCTTCTGTAACAATTGATGTTTGCATACATAAATATGCAGGAATTTGTATTACATCAAGTACTTCTGCAGCAGGTTTAGCTTGTGTAAAATCGTGAATATCAGAAAGTACGGGAAAACCGAATTGCTCTTTTACTCTTTGAAGCATTTTTAATCCTTCATCTAAACCTGGTCCGTTATAATATTTTAATGCGCTTCTATTATCTTTTGTAAATGATGATTTAAAAATAACCGGAATTTTTATTCTTTCTGAAACTTCTTTCAACATTTCAGCTGTTTTCATCATTGTTGATTCATCTTCGATAACACAAGGACCGGAAATAAGAAATAACTGGTCAGAACCGCATTGTATATCGCCTACTTTTACAATTTTTTTATTCATTTATTTATTTTTTTCTCTAAATTTTTAATAACAACAGTTAATAAATTATCTACATTCTATAAAAAAGGTCTTTAATTGTATCAATTGTAACCTTTTCTTTCCAATTTTCACCAACTGCATGATCCCACATATGACTTAATGCATAAGCTATTTCAGCCATTTTTGTTACTTGTTCATCTGTCCATTTTGCAGCAAGATTCTCAGGAAGTTCAATATTATGTTTTCTTACCATTTCTTTAAACTCAGCAACACCTTGAGGATAAAAATCTTCTAATACATTGAATGCTATGCAATTAGCTATTCCATGTCTGGTTCCAAAAACATATGATAAACCATATGATAATGCATGACAAACTCCTACTTCTGAATAACTTAAACTTAAACCACCAAATAAGGATGCAACCATCAATTTTTCACTATTTTCGGGACTTTGGCCACTATCTTCGCCAAGAAAAACTTCTCTACATAGCTCTATAGACTGATCGCCATATGCTTTACTAAATGTATTATATAATCTTCCGGATTCAGATTCTATACAATGAATATATGAATCCATTCCTGTATAAAACCACTGATTTTTCGGAACAGTTAATGTCAAATCAGGATCTAAAATAAGCTGATTAAATGGAGTCCATTCGCATTTAATTCCTAATTTTTTTACTGGTCCGGTTAATACTGCTGTAGTTGAACACTCAGCACCTGTTCCTGAAATTGTAGGAATTCCGACATGATAAATTCCAGGATTTTCAACAAGATTTAAACCTTGATACAAAGTTGATGAACCTTCTTGCTTTACCATAACTGACAATGCTTTAGCGATATCCATTATGCTTCCGCCACCTATTCCAACTATACCTGATGGCAAACCACTTTTACTTAAAATTTCATCTCTTAATTCATCAATTTGCCCTGTTTTAGGCTCTTCATGACTTGCGTCTAAAAAGAAAACTAAATCATCTTCATAGGCAGGAAGACTTTTTTCTAAATATTTGCCTTTAAAAAAGTCATCTACAATAAAAACAAAAAATTTATCATTTTCTGTGCGTTTTGATTGTATTATATCTTCTAATTGAGAAAAACTACCTCCGCCAAAAACTATTTTGTCTATATTTCTGATATTTTTTATCACTGTAATAAATTTTATTTTTAAAAATTTTAAACTGCAAATTTATCTTTTTTTTTCGTTTTCTGCTAATCAAATATTTTTGATAAAATATAAATATCTATATTTTTAATTAAATGCTGAAATATTATGGTGAAAATTAAGAAAAATTTAACTTTAATTAATTATTTTACAAATAAAAAAAGTGTTCAAAATATCATAAAATATATTTTGAACACCTAAATTTAATTATTTTATTTAATGTTATCCAATAATTCTTTTGATAGCAATAATCATTTTATCGGCAAGCATATCCATTTCTGCTTTCGACCATGTAGCTTTTATTCCTAAAGAAATTAATTTTCCTATAACCTCCTGAGATTTAGGTAATTGTAAATTATTATAATCTTGAGGCGCTCCTAAATGATGAATAGCCAAAGGTGCTGCAGATTCCAAATTTTTAAGGTGATCCCACTGATTTATAAAGTGATACATATTTGTAAACCAGTAATTACATCCTTGAACACCATCTTTAACAAATTCTTTCATAACATTTCCAGCATCTGATGTTGTAGGGAGGAAAAAATTTAAAAAAGTAGCAGAATCACCTTCAGGATCAGGCATAGGACGAAATGTAATACCTTTTATCTGTGACAGTTTTTCTTTTAAATATTGTTTATTAGCTCTATTCTTATCTCTTAGCATATTAATTTTTTGCATTTGAGCTTTTCCTACAGCAGCATGAAGTTCACTAATTCTATAATTAAAACCAATAATCGGGTGGTTTTCCATACCTCTGTTATTTCCTATATGGTCGTGACCATGATCAGAATAACTATCAGCAAGTTTATAGGCATTTTCATCATTAGTTATAAATAAACCACCTTCGGCTGCGGTTGTAATTTTAAAAAAATCGAAAGAAAAAGATCCGGTTTTACCAAACAAACCAACTGATTTACCTTTATAAAAAGCACCAAGAGCTTGACCTGCGTCTTCAACAAGAGTTAAATTGTGCTTTTCTATAACAGGCATTATAGAATCCATATCAGCTGCAGCACCTGTCATGTGAACTAAGAGTACAGCCTTAGTTTTATCTGTTACAACTTTTTCAATTCCTTCGGCACTTAAACAAAGATTTTCATCAATTTCGGCAAAAACAGGTAAAGCACCTGCAAAAAGGACAGCTTCAACTGTTGCTATATAAGTAAAAGGCGGAACAATAACTTCATCGCCATGACCAATTCCAGCAGCGGCAAGTGCAGTAGCAACAGCAGTTGAGCCACTAGATACAGCATGAGCAAACTTAGCACCAGTAAAATTCTCAACCTCATTTTCAAGCTCCTTTGCTTTCCAATGACCTTTTCTCATTTCATCATGATTATAACGAAACAAAGCACCAGTTTCAAGAACATCCATTATTTCTTTACGTTCTTCAGCGCCAAATAATTCCATTCCCGGCATATCTATAATTTTTAATGTTTAAAAACTTTATATTTTAAAACACAAATGTAGTAATTTTTTAATAAAATAATATAATTAAATAATAGTCCTATAGTTCAATCAATTATATTATTAATATACATGTTAAATACTGAAAATCATATATATATCTAAAATAAAATTAAAAATTAGCAGCTAGATTTGTTACAACTTTTTTTACAAAACTGTACAATTGAACAATTAAATAATTGTATAATTATAAACAATTTAACTAATTTTGAGCAGAAAATTTTAAAACTATATAAAATGACTGAAGACATAAAAAAACTTTGGGGTGAAGAACTTGCATGGATAAAAAATGATGATTTAAGAGCAAAAACAGCTAATACTTGGGAACTGGCTTTAGAAAAAAGTGTTTTATCTGCTGATGATTTAATTGAAATTCCATTTACATTATTAGTTCCTGATTTAAAAGTATCATTTATGGCACATAAGCGAGCAGTAGTTCATATAGCCAGAGACTCTGGAAATCAGATGAATAAGTTTTTTAAAGATGATTTACCTGTAGATATGGATATATTAATTTCAGGAGCTATTTTAGCCGATGTTGGTAAACTACTTGAATATGTGCTTGACGAAACAGGCAAAGCTGTTCAAGGCACATATGGAAAATATCTTCGTCATCCATTTTCGGGAGTTTCTTTAGCAGAGCAATGTGGCGTTCCTGCTGAAGTTTGTCATATAATAGCAACACACGCCGGCGAAGGAGATATGGTAAAGCGTTCAACCGAAGCATATGTAGTTCACCATGCTGATTTTATGACTTTTTTACCATTTAAAAGCAGGCTAATTGTTTAAAAAGTTTGTGCAATTGTATATTTTAATTTTTTTGCTCCTCACAATAGTTAATTTTGTGGGGATTTATTATATTGTTTGATTATGAAACTAAGTATTATTATTCCTGCTTTTAATGAAGAAAGAAACATTCATTTATTGTATTCGCAAATTACAGAATCTTTATCTGATATAGAATTTGAATGTATTTTTGTTGATGATGGCAGTGAGGATAAAACTTTTGCTGAGATTAAAATTCTTGCAGACAAAGATAAACGAGTTAAAGGTTTGTCTTTATCTAGAAATTTTGGACACCAAACGGCTTTACTTGCCGGATTGAATGAGGCGAAAAACGAAATAGTAATAACTATGGATGCCGATGGTCAGCATCCACCAGAGGTAATAAAAAAATTAATTGAAGAACACTTGAAAGGTTATGATATTGTTAATACCAGACGCATATCTACTGCTGACACAAAGTACATGAAAAAACTTTTCTCAAAATGGTATTATAAAATATTGAATACTTTAACAGATGTGCAAATAGAACCTGCTTCGTCAGACTTTCGTTTAATGTCTAGAAAAACCGTTGATGCTTATTTAAAAATTGAAGAAAGAGATAGGTTTACAAGAGGTTTAATTAAATGGATGGGATTTAAGCAATCAATTATAGAATTTGATGCGCCTGAACGAATGACAGGAACAACCAAATATACACTAAATAAAATGTTGCGTTTGGCATTTGATGGCATTACTGCTTTTTCAAGTAAACCTTTGAAAATAAGCCTAATACTTGGTTTTTCTGCAATTTTGTTAGGACTTATTTATTCTGTATATGTTTTTGTAGCATACATATCAGGGAATACAACTTCGGGCTGGACTTCAACGATGTTGGTAATTTTATTTTTAGGCGGATTTCAATTATTAAGCATAGGAATAATTGGAGAATATATTGCTCGTATTTTTAATGAATCGAAAAACAGGCCTCATTATTTTATCAAAGATAAATGCTAGTTTTTTTAGCATTAAAATATAAATAAAATCATATAGCAACTATTAATCAAGCAAATATGCTTTATTGTCATCACGTCTAAACTTTATATTATTTATTAAATATAAAATAGTTTCATTTTTATAAACTAAGCTGTCAATTGGTTCGCCAAAATTTTCTTTTATTTTATTTTTATCAAAATTTTCCAAAATAATAAAATTAAAAACAGGTTTGTTATATTTACCTTTATTGTAATCAAAATACCAATTACGATTCATTACATGAAACCAAAGGTTTAATTTTTCATCGATAATTGTATATACTCTTAATTCATTTTTCGAGAACATTGTTGTATACTTGGCATTCCAATATTCAGCAAGTCCATATTTAAGCTTATTTTTCTTAGTAAATTCGTCAATAACTTTAACTTTTTCAGGATAATAATTAGAAAAAGATTCAATATTTTTAAATACTGAAATCGAAGAAAATTTTATAATTATCAAACCAATGTAAAATGTAAATAAAAATGTAGTAATAATATATACATACTTAATATTGTTTTTAAAAATATATTGAATAAAAATTGTTAAGTTAAAAACACTAAACCAGAAAGAAAATATATTAAATCGTGCGGTTGCTTCGCCAAAATAATAGCCATTTATTACAGGCGTAAAAAGTGTTAAAAATATTGCCACAAACATATAGCTAAAAAATATTTTATCTATAAAATTAGTTCCTTCTTTATTGGCAGGTTTTTTATTATTTGATACTATTAGTAATAAAAGAGCAAAAAAGTTAATAATTGTAATAATTGATATTATTCCTTTTATTCTAAATTCTACTATATATCTGTAATGCTGATTAATAAAATAATTGAGAGATGGAATAATATTCTCAAAGTTCATATATTTTTGTCCGAGACTTATGCATGTAAAAATGCTGTTTGATGCTGTAAACCAATTTATTAATAAAGAAATTAAAGAAGTTATAATGATTATTGGTATAATTATTTTTATTTGTTTGTTTTTAAATCTAAAATAATTTAAAATAAATACAATAATTAACGGAAATACAAATAATACCAGAAATAGTCTGTCATTATATACTGCTATTAATGAAATAATTGCAGATAAATACAAAAATAAATTTCTAGGCTTTTGCAGATACTTAAAGAAAAATATCAATCCAAATAATGCATTTATAAAAACACCTGTGTGAAAACTATGACTAAATATAAAATAAGTGTAAATATCAAAACCTGAAATAATTGCGGTTAATAAAAAAACAGGAAAAATTAGGTTTAAAACACTAAAGTAAATTTTATTAATATCAGGTTTAACTGATTTTAATAAAATATTCAAAAGAATAAGTATTAAGAAATATTGTATAATACTAAACACAATATATGCAGTTCTGAAATCAGAAATTATTTTATTTATAATAAAATATAAAAACATATCAGGAAAAAAATTTGGCGCTGCATTCAAATTCCATCCTTTAAAACCTGTTTCATCAATAAAAATATCTTTATAAATTGATGCTAGATATAAAGTATCTGAACTAAAATAAATATTTAAATTTTCTCCTGTTATTGAAGCAAAAACAATTAAAATTAACAGAATATTAATTACCCACGTTAAAATATATAGCAAAAAAGTATATTTTAGTTTAAGTTTTGCCATTATTTAAAAGCTTTATAATAAATTTTAAATATTGTATGCAAAACTAAACAAATAAACTGTTTTTTGATAGTCCAATAATATTTTCTCAATTTGTTTAAATTTACACTAAAAACATTTTGTAATTTTTTTGTGTTCAAAAATAAAAGTATTATTTATTATGTCCGCTTTTTTATCAATTTAAGTATCAAAAATAATCTTTGCTTAAATACACAAAATCATTAATTTAGCAGAAAAAATTCAGATAATATATTTAAATATAGATAATGAAGGTTTATGTTAATCAAATTAAATTTAGAAAATATATCGCATTGCCGCGAAAATATTAATGTAAGGTACAATGGATGGCCCAATGATAAGCATCGAGCAAATACCGAAGCGCTTGAAACAATAACGCCTTTTCTTAATTCAATAGACATAACATATAACGACAAAGTTCTTTTTATGAGCGATGGAAGTTTTAATATTTCTTTGTACCTAATGAATCGAAAAGGATATACAGCGACTAACAATTCATCAGAAAAAAGGATAATGAAACAACTGAACTTAGTTGATTACCTTATTGTTAATGATACTTCTTATGTTTCAATACCATATTTAAAAGCAAGGATTGATAAACCAATTGGAACTTATAAAAACATAAGTATTTATTCATTAAAAAGCAATTAAATAAAAGACTGTTTAACCATACAATCTTTATCTGAAATTTACAAAAATGAACATAAAAACCAAATCAAATACTTTGCGAAAAATAAAACCAAGCAGTTGGATTATAATTTTATATATTTTATTAATACCTGTTATTAACACAAATCACCATAATTGGGCAGATAATGAAGGAGTTATAAAATGGGATATAAAATCGTATTATGCATATTTACCTGCTGCTTTTATATATCATGACATTTCTTTAAATTTTATTAACGAAAATCCACAAAAATTTAATAAATGGATTTGGCCGATAAATACTCCAACAAGGAAAAAAGGAATTATTACTTCCATGGGACTTTCAGTTTTATACGCGCCTTTTTTTGCAATTGCACATACTGTAGCTCTTTTAAATCCTCAATACCAAGCAGACGGATACTCCTTACCGTATCATTATGCTTTGGCATTTAGCACTTTTTTTTATTTTATTTTAGGATTATTTGTTTTACGGAAAATATTAAGACAATTCTATCCTGAAAAAATTGTGGCAATTACTCTTTTTTTTGTAGGATTTGGAACCAATCTGTTGTATTATGTTACATATGAAGCAGCAATGTCTCATGGATATAATTTTGTGCTAATTGTTTTATTTTTATATTTTTTGATTAAATGGCACAAAAGCCATACGGTAAAGCATACTGTGATTCTTGGTTTATTAGGCGGCATAATTTCACTAATTAGACCTACAAATATTTTAATTCTTATATTAATTCCATTATGGGAAGTTTATAATCTGAAAAGTTTTAAAGAATCAATTATTGACCTATTATCAAAATGGAAATTAATTTTATTGATGTTTTTTAGTTTTATTTTGGTTTGGATTCCTCAATTTATATACTGGAAATATATTTCCGGACAATTTTTGTATTTTTCTTATGGAGAAACAGGTGGAAAATTTTTCTTCTTGAATCCACAATTAAGTGATTTTCTGTTTAGCTATAAAAAAGGATGGTATGTCTATACTCCTTTAATGTTATTTGCAACTATTGGAATTTATTTTTTATATCAGCAAAAGAAAAAATATGCAGTAGCAATTGCCTTTTTATTAATTATTTATGTTTATATATTATCTTCATGGTGGAGCTGGTGGTTTGGCGGTGCTTTTGGTCAAAGATCAATGGTTGATTTATATGGAATATTAGCACTCCCATTTGCTGCTATAATGTTTTCATTATTAAAAAGAAAATGGATTTATAAAATTTCTGTTTCTCTGGTTGTATTATTTGTGTTTTTTAATCTTTTTCAAACCAGGCAATATAAAAATGGAGCAATCCATTATTGGTGGATGACAAAAGAAGCTTATTGGGAAACATTTTTAAAAATAAATCCTACATGTAAATACCTGAAAATACATTTAATTCCTGATTATGAAAAAGCCAGACAGGGAATTTACATAGCAATTCCGGAACATGATAAAAATTCAGAAATAACTGACTCAATGCTTGTTGAAAGAATTATAAAAGATTACAAGAAAAATTATTTACTAATAGATAGTTTAAAAAGTATTTCACTTAAAACTGATTCCATTTTAAAAAACTATGCATTTGAATTGATAAAAAACAAAAAAGCAGAAAACTATTTTAATCAATTAAAGATTGATTATTATATGCAATATATAGACAAATGTTATGATTGGCGCTTAGAAGTTGAAAAAATGGCAAAAAAGAAAAATGTTTCGTATAACGAAATGTTATTAATTGAGGCTAAAAGGGTATTTAAAACTTATTCTGAAAAGTATGATTAACGGAAAAACCATTGCTGTGGTTGTTCCGGCATATAACGAAGAACGACAAATTGAACTTGTAATTGATTCAATTCCTGAATTTGTTGATCGAATTATCATTGTAAATGATGGTTCCAATGATAAAACATCGGAGCTGGTAAGAAAAAAAATTAATGATGATAAAAACAATTATTTAAACGTAATGATTGGAAAGAAAGTTATAATTAAAAATAGATATAATGCTGTTGATATTGAGTTACAACGAATTTTAATTGAAGAAAAAAAACTTTTTCCTGAAAGTGATATTTATAATAAATCTCCCGAAAAGTCAAGAATTATTCTGATTGAACATCTTAAAAATAGTGGTGTTGGTGCTTCAGTTGCTAACGGATATAAGTGGTGCAGAGATAATGAGATATATTGTGTAGCAAAAGTTGATGGTGATGGTCAGATGGATCCAAGTGAATTACTAAACATATGCTTACCGGTAATTGATGAAAATATTGATTATGTAAAAGGAAACAGATTGATTTATCCTGGTGCCAATCTGGTTATTCCAAAAGTTAGATACTTTGGTAATTCTGTGCTGTCAATTTTAACAAAAGTGGCAAGCGGTTATTGGCATATTTCTGATACACAAACTGCTTTTACTGCTATTTCTTTAAAAGGATTAAAACAATTAAAGTTGCATAAATTATATAAATCTTATGGATATCCTAACGACATATTAGTTAAACTAAATATTAATTTTTGCACAATAAAAGAGGTTCCAATAAAACCGGTTTATGAAATTGGTGAAGAATCAAAAATGAAAATATTTAAAGTAATTCCAAAAATTTCATTAATTCTTATTCTTGGATTTTTCAGGCGTCTTTTTCAAAAATATTTATTAAAAAGTTTCCACCCTTTATTTATATTGTATTATTTAGGATTTCTACTTATTGCTACCTCAATACCATTTGGATTAAAAATTTTAAACTTAGTTATTCTTGGAATAAATGCAAATCCGGTAACTGTTTTAGCTTTTATATTTTTATTTATTAGTGGATTTCAGTCGTTACTTTTTGCAATGTGGATGGATATTCAGGATAATGAAAGACTTAATAAATAACTAAATTGCTTTATTTTTAACTATTAAAGCTAAAGTAAATATAAACACTTCGCCAAAAATAAACCAAAGCCTTTGTATAACTGAAATGCTTATTGCTAAAGATGCATCAACACCTATACTTGTTAATAACAATGCAATTATACTTTCCCTAACGCCAATTCCACCAGGAACAATAATTGCAATTAATCCATAACTTACGCTTACTGGAAAAAAGAAAGCTGTAATTAGAAGTGTATCGGGTAAAATTGATTTCACAAAAAAATAAAATGCAAAACTCCATATTAACCAGTAAATAATTATATATAAATAATATGGAAAAGATTTTCTAATATTAATATATGGAATATCAAGCTTTTTTTTAAATAATTTTTCTAATAAAAGAATAAGCTTTTCATGAACTATTTTGTTAAATAGAAATATTCCTAATACAATTGTTGAAATATAAACAAAGAATAAAATTATCAAATCAATATTTGCCAAAGGAAGTATTATACAACTAATTACAAGTCCTGTAAAAAGATAAACCAATTGTTCTTTTAACGAAACACTTGCTGTTTGCGATAATAAATATTCTTTCTCAGAAACAATTGACGCTCTGCCAAGAATAACCCATATTTTACCCGGAATGTATTTTGCAAAAACAGAAATACCATGCGAATACACTGCAAGCGATTTGCTTATATTAATATTATAAACTTTCAGACTTTTTTGCCAGCTAAGTGTACTAATATAAAATCCAAGCCATAATAAAACAACAGAAATAAATAAGTATAAAAAATTGAATTTAATTAAGCTAATAACAAGATAATCAAACCGATATAAGTAATAAATTACAACAAATACAGAAAGATAAAGCAAAACTCTAAGAATATTTTTTGCTCTTTTCACAATTTTTAATTTTTATTATAAATTAAATCTCTTTTATTCATTGCATTTATTTCTAAATTAAAATAACTCTACTCCCATCAGGGATTTTCTCTCTTATTTCTGGCGGCATTATTAAATCTTTAAATCCATCTAGTGCATCTTTTGTTTTTTTTGAATATAAACTTTCCATTTCATTAATCGCGTCCCAACTAACAGCAAAAGGAAGAGCATCTAATATAAGTTTTTTGCCAACGCACAATGCACCAATGTGATATTCATTTAATTCGGAAATAGGCTTTTTTGTGAAAATACAATTTGAAATCCAACTATTTACGTCAATTATTTTATCTTTTGTCAATTCCTCGTATCTTTTTTTAAAATCAACATATAAATCATAATACATTTTAATTCTTTCGATAGTTTCTTTTGAAAATTCTTCGGCAATTTTTTGTTGACAATTTATACACAAAGCATATTCAAAAATTAATTCGGTTTGGCCTGATTTTAAATTTTTTTTCAAAGATTTTTCGATATGATAAAATGTATTTTCTTCCAATAAGTTTTTATCACACATAATGCATTTAGAAAATAAATTATTTGATTTTTCAGCATAAAAAACTTTTGGAATATCAATATAATTTAATTCGATATTTTTATTTTTTTCCATTAAAATTTATTTGGAAAAGGTAAGTTTAGTTATTACATCAATAGAATCTGCATTTACAGTCGGAATTTTTTCTCTAACAACGAGCATTAAAGTATTATCATCAAGTTTTTCTATATTAATTTTGTCTTCTTGCTGTGTGCCAAATGGTGTTAAATATAAATATTTACCTTTTTCGCCAATTTTCCATTGTCCAATTTGTGGTTCCGGAGCAAATCCGCGTCTTTCAAAAGAGTTATCTTCATTAAAAATCATTAATGCATTTTTTTTCATTATTTGTATTTGATTAATAATGTTTAAACTATCCTGAGGCGCTCTTCTCAAATTATCAGAATAATCGGCAAGTTGCCATTGTCCAAGAATAACATCTTCATATTTATTTTTAAATGCTTGATTATAAACAAAATACACAACAAAAATTACAATTGTTGATATTGCTGCAATGTACCAGTTTTTGTTCACTGTATTTTTAGTATCCGATTTTTTTAAATGCGCTGATTTCTTTGTTTTACCTTCTGAAAGTTCATCAATTGCCTCTAATAAAACTTCATAAGCTTCATCAAATTCGTCTTCAAATGCATCAACCCAACTAAATGAATAAAAAAAGTATTCTGAATATAAGTCTGTATCAATTTTTCCTGTTACAAAAGGAATAATTTGCAAATTATTATCTAATGCAATCTCAAGAATATCAACTATTTGTTTATTTTTAGTAGTATTATTATCTAACACAAGAAGTAAAATTCTTGATTTTTCGATTACTTCTCTTACTATTTCTTTATCTTCTTGATTAAAATCACGAGGTGCAACCCAGCATGAAATTCCATCAGATTCAAGTTTAGAAACAAGCTTTTTAACAATTGCTTTATTTTCTTTTAAATATATTGCACAAATATCTTTCATCTATCAATTTTCTCAAATTATTTACAATACCTTTTATGACTACAAAAAACTAATATTTTGTAAATTTATATCAGAAATTATTAATTTTCTGATAATTTTAAATACAAACATGTAAAAAAAAAACCAATTGTAAATATCTAAATTAATAAAATAAAGTAAAATTTAAAAGCTATTTTACTTTTTCCCAAGAAATTGTATTTTTAGTTTGATCTAATTGATTTTCCAACACAAGTTTGTTTTCTGTTAATTCAATAATTTTAGCAGGTTCTGTTTTACCATTTTCGTTTATCATTACCAAAGTATTTTCATTTTCAGTAAAACTCCATTTTCCGGTAGTTGTTTCTTCAGAAATAGTTTGCTGATATGTTCCATCACTTTTAAATTCAATTTTTGTACTGGATTTCATATCTTCCATAATTTGTTTGTAAACTTCCTTTTGCTCATCAGGTATTTCTTCCGAAGTTTTTATTTCCGATATTTTCCATTCGCCAACAATCATATCTGAAGGTGATTTTGTACAAGAACTTATAAATGCGATAATAAGTAGACTAATAAATAAATAGCTTGTTTTTTTCATCATTATTATTTTTAATTGTTTTTTTAATTGAAGCAGTATTAAACAAAATTCACAATTTTTAGTTTAAAGCTTTTTAAAATCTTTTGTAAATTGTAAATAAATGTATTTTATTTTTTTATAAAAAGCCTAAATTAATTTAATTCTAAGATAAAAGCAAAAATAAATAAATTTATATAAAATCTCATATTCAAAAAATTACTTTTTTTATTTATAATTATACAAGTTAATATATCGATATTGGTATAAAAATTGATTTTTTAATAGGATTTTTATAAAGATATTGGTTATTTAAATTAAAGTCTTTTTTATTTGCAAAATAATTTCATTATATTTGGAACAAATAAATAATAAAAACTACACTATTATTGAATAAATAAAGCTGGTAAACAACTGAAAATGAGTGATAATTTAATTAAACGAGAAAATATTAAACAAGTTTTTCTGGAAATAAAACCTTATTTCAAAGATAATCTTGGTTTGTATACTCATCAAAGAATTTCCGGCGATTGGCATTTTCATGGATTAGGCTTTGTAAATGGCGATATGACTTATGTTTTTGGAATTAACATTGGCTTTTTCAAAGTAAGTGAAAAAAAACATTACAGTCATGTTGGAATGAATATTCTGGTTAGAACTAATGGCGTAAATCGTGAATTAAGGCTCAAATACAGAGATTTTTTCAGAGAAAATCTATCAAATTGGATAACCGACGATGAAATGATATACACTTCTGACAGAGGAGGAATTGGCAGTGAATTTCCTAGATATAAAGAACTTTCAGAATTTAAAGATGAAAAAGAAGTAATTACATTTTTAAAAAAATGTATTGATGATACAAAGTTTATTTATTCAAAAATTATTGAAAATCCTGAAAATATTTTTGATGGTGTTTTAAGAGCCGCTCCACCTTGGCACGAAACATTACTTCTTTTAGCCAATGAAAAAACTGAAGTTTTAAATAAAAAATAAAAGCCTTAATTTTTTCCATAATTTAATAATATTGTCAATAAGCTATGACATTTTTATATCCTAACTTTCTTTGGGCTTTATTCTTAATTATAATTCCAATTATAATTCATCTTTTTAATTTTAGATTTCATAAAACTATTTATTTCAGCAATATACGTTTTTTAGAAAACTTAAAAAATGAAAGTCATTCAAAATCACGCTTAAAACAAATATTAATTCTAATAAGCAGAATTTTATTTCTGATAAGTTTGGTTACAGCATTTTCTTTTCCTTATATCGATAAAAATAAAGAATATAAAAATATTGAAGAAAAAATAGTTTCTATTTATATAGATAACTCATTCAGTATGAACGCCGAAAGTGTAAATGGAAATATTTTTGATGCCGCAAAAGAAAGAGCTAAACTTATTGTAAATTCTTTTGATAATAATCAAAAATTTACTTTTATAAATAATCAATTAGAAGCAAAACACAGAAATATTACTAACAAAGAACAAATTTTAAAATTTATAAATAATACAGATTTATCGGCAAAAAGAAAATCAATTAGTGAAATTATTGATTTTCAAACACAATTTTTAAACGATGAATTTAAAAACACAAAATTTTTGAATAATTCTTTTTTAATTTCTGATTTTCAAAAAAACATTTCTGATTTTCAAAAAATTAAATCAGACTCTAACTTAATTTTAAATATAATTCCGTTAGCAGGCAATAAGTTAAATAATATTTATATAGACTCAGTTTGGTTCGAATCGCCCGAAAGAAGATTTAATAAAGTTGAAACGCTTAATGTGAAAATTACAAATACAGGCACAGAAACTTATGAAAATATTCCTATAAAGCTGTTAATCAACAATAAACAAAAAGCTGTAAGCAATTTTAATATTGATGAAAAATCTACAATAAATATCCAAATTAATTTCACAAATACCGAAAAAGGTAATTTAAATGCAAAGCTTGAAATTACTGATTATCCAATTAGTTTTGACAATAGTTTTTATTTTAATTACCACATTATCAATAAAATACAAATACTTTTGCTCGCTAATAATAATGAAAATAAATTTATAAAAGCATTATTCGAAAATAAAATCGACTTTTTGCTTGATTATTCAAATATTACAAATCTCAAAACATCAGATATATCTAAATATCAACTAATTATACTCGATGAAATAGAAAACTTTTCTTCAGGATTTATTCAATTGATAAAAGAATATATTAATAATGGCGGCAATCTTTTATTTATTCCAAATCAAAATGGCGATTTAATAAATTATAATGAGCTATTATCTAGTTTAAATGCAGAAAAATTTCAATATTTAGATACTAATAAAACACAAATTGGATTAATTGAATACCAACATTTTATTTACAACGGAGTTTTTAATAAACAAACCGAAAAACCTATTCTTCCTGAAATAAAAAGACATTTCAAAAAAACAAATTCTGCCTTAAACTTCGAAAAAGTTATACTAAAATCTGTTAATGATGACATTTTATTAAGTCAGTTAAATTTTGAAAAATCTAATGTTTATATTTTCAGTTTTCCAATCAACCAAACAAACAGCAATTTTGTAATACATCCATTATTTGTTCCAACAATCTATAATATTGCAGCTTATAGTCTGGAAAACAATAAATTATACTATGTAATCGGCAAAGAAAAAAATATAAATTTAAGTACAAAAAAACTAGATGGCGACCAAATTTTACATATTAAAAATTCAGAAAATAATTTTGATTTTATTCCTAATACAGTAAATTCCAAAAACAATATTAAAATAACAATGCTTGATGAAATAACAAAAGAAGGAAACTACTTTTTAACAAATAATGGAGATACAATTAGCGGATTATCATTTAATTACGACAGAAAAGAATCTGAAGTCTATTTTTATACAAACGATGAAATTTTAAATTTAATAAAACAAAATAAACTAATAAACACACAAATATTATCATCAAAACAAGATAATTTAAATTCTGAACTTAACGAATTAAAAAACGAAAGAACAGATTTGTGGAAAATATTCATTATTTTGTCCTTGCTCTTTTTAGTTATTGAAATTTTATTAATAAAACTTATTAAAAACAACTAAATCAATTATTAAAATGGAAACCATAAATAAAAACTATTCAATTGATAATAAAATAGATTTACCAAACGCAACAGCAGTTTTAGTGCTAGGTATAGTATCAATTGCAACTTGTTGGTGTTATGGTTTTATAGGAGTTGTTACAAGCGTAATAGCACTAATTTTAAATAATAAAGACATGCAACTTTACAACGAAAATCCGGAAGCATACACACAATCATCATTAAAAAATTTACAAGCAGGAAAAATCACCGCCATTGTTGGACTTTCATTATCTGGTTTACTATTTCTATTTTTTATAATCTATTTTATATTTGTAATAGGTTCAATTGCAGTATTTCCAAATTTTCATTAAAAAAAATGAAATTAAAAGACTGAAAAATAATTAATTTTCAATAATATTTTTTAACATCATTTTATATTTTGTTATTACAAAAACTTGTCTTAAACTTGCGAAAAAATCAAGATACTGAAATATCAGTAAACTTATTTAAATAATTGATTTTCTAACACTTAAAAACAGCAATTATATTATGACTACTCAAGATTATATTAAAAAAGAAGACCAATTTGGTGCACATAATTATCATCCACTTCCAGTTGTACTTGAAAAAGGCGAAGGCGTATTTGTTTGGGATGTTGAAGGAAAAAAATATTTCGACTTTTTATCAGCTTATTCTGCTGTTAATCAAGGACATTGCCATCCTAAAATTGTTAATGCAATGGTTGATCAAGCCAAAAAATTAACTTTAACTTCAAGAGCATTTTATAATAATGTTTTGGGCGAATACGAAGAATATGTAACTAAATACTTTGGATACGATAAAGTTTTACCAATGAACACAGGCGCAGAAGCAGATGAAACAGCTTTGAAACTATGTAGAAAATGGGCTTATACAAAAAAAGGTATTGCTGAAAATCAAGCAAAAATTATAGTTTGCGAAGGAAATTTTCATGGAAGAACAATCACAATTGTTTCAATGTCAACAGATCCTGATGCAAAAAAAGATTTTGGACCTTTTACTCCGGGATTTATAACAATTCCTTACAACGATATTCCGGCTCTAGAAAAAGAACTAAAAGACCCAAATGTTGCTGGTTTTCTTGTTGAACCAATACAAGGCGAAGCAGGTGTTTTTGTTCCTGATGAAGGATATCTAAAAAAAGCGTACGACCTTTGTAAAGCTAATAATGTTCTTTTTATTGCTGATGAAGTACAAACCGGTATTGCACGTACAGGAAAACTCTTAGCAGTTGACCACGAAGGAGTTCATGCTGATATTTTAATACTTGGAAAAGCAATTTCAGGTGGTGTTATGCCTGTTTCTGCTGTTTTAGCTGATGACGAAATAATGCTATGTATTAAACCAGGCGAACATGGTTCAACATTTGGCGGTAATCCTATTGCAAATAAAGTAGCTATTGCTGCACTCGAAGTTGTAAAAGACGAAAAACTAGCCGAAAACGCTGAAAAACTTGGACAAATATTCAGAAAAGAACTAAAAAACATCGATTCAGACAGAATCGAAATGGTTAGAGGAAAAGGTTTATTAAATGCAATTGCAATTAAACCAATAAAAGGAAAAACTGCCTGGGATGTTTGTTTGGCTTTAAGAGATAATGGTCTTTTAGCAAAACCAACTCACGATCATATTATTAGATTTGCACCGCCATTAGTTATAAACGAAGAACAATTAATGGAAGCAATCAATATCATCAAAAAAACAATTATTGAGTTTGATAATTAGTCTTTTAGCAGAAAATTTTGAAATCAAATTCTGAATAAAAAAGCTGGTTTAAACCGGCTTTTTTGTTTTTATAAATTTATCAGTTATATAACATTTGATTAACACTTAAAATTGATTATTTTTGTAAAAAAAACGAATGAAGACTTTTAAGAATCAAATATTATCAAAAATACTATTTGCTCTTTTAAAAAGAAGAGACGTTCGCAAATTTGAAACACCAAATTTCATTTAGCTTGCTAAATACCTCAAATACAGAATTAAAATCTTAGCAGCTAACTATCTTTATTTAAGCAATTTAAAAATATCCAAAGCTTAAAATTACTTTTAAATTAATTTAAAAACGATAAAACATAATAATATGCAAAAAATTTTATTATTAGGTGCTGAAGCTATAGCACAAGGTGCAATTGATGGAGGCTTATCTGGTGTTTATGCATATCCGGGAACACCTTCAACAGAAATTACAGAATATATTCAAAGAGATAAAACAGCAATTGAAAAAAACATCCACAGCAAATGGTCTTCAAATGAAAAAACAGCAATGGAAGCTGCAATTGGAATGTCGTATGCAGGAAAACGTGCAATGGTTTGTATGAAACACGTTGGCCTAAACGTTGCTGCAGATGCTTTTGTAAACTCTGCAATTACAGGAGTTAATGGCGGCTTAATTGTTACAGTTGCAGATGATCCATCAATGCATTCATCTCAAAATGAGCAAGATTCAAGATTTTATGCCAAATTTGCAATGATTCCGATTCTTGAACCATCTAATCAGCAAGAAGCTTACGAAATGGCTTATAAAGGCTTTGAGCTTTCAGAAAAATTTAAAGTTCCGGTTCTTTTAAGAATAACAACAAGGTTATCTCACTCACGTTCAGGTATTTCCAGATTTGATTTAATTGAACAAAACAAAAATAGTCTACCCGGAGATCCTCGTCAGTTTGTATTACTTCCTTCAATTGCGAGAAAACGATATAAAGGACTTTTAAGCAATCAAATCAATTTTGAAATCGATTCAGAAGCATCAGAATTTAATAAATATACTGATGGAAAAGATAAATCTCTTGGTATAATTGCCTGTGGATTAGCTCTTAACTATCTAAACGAGAATTATGTAGATACAGAAGTGCCTTATCCTGTTTTAAAAATCGGACAATATCCTCTACCTCGAAAATTAATTGAAAAAATATTTAACCAATGCGAAGAAATTCTGGTTCTTGAAGAAGGTGCACCAATCGTTGAAGAATCGCTTAAAGGATATCTTGAAAAAGAAAAAGTAAAAGGACGACTTGACGGAACTTTACCAAGAGATGGCGAATTAAATCCAAACATTGTTGGAAAGGCTCTTGGTTTTAAACAAGAAGAAACACAAAATATACCTGAACTTGTAGCAGGAAGACCACCGGCAATGTGTGTGGGATGTGGACATATTGATGCATATATAGCTTTAAATGAGGCTATTGCAGAATTCGGAGCAGGAAGAGTTTTTGCCGATATCGGCTGTTATACTTTAGGTGCTTTAGAACCATATAACGCAATTAATTCATGTGTTGATATGGGAGCATCTATTACAATGGCAAAAGGTGCTGCTGATGCAGGTTTAATTCCGGCAGTTGCTGTAATTGGCGATTCAACTTTTACTCACTCAGGCATAACAGGGCTTTTAGATGCAGTTTCTGAAAATTCACCGATTACAATAATAATTTCGGATAATTTTACAACAGGAATGACCGGACAGCAAGACTCTAAAGCTCTTGGTAAAATTGAAGATATTTGTAAAGGCGTAGGCGTTGATCCTGAGCATATTATCGTGATGAATCCAACTAAAAAAAATCATGATGAAATGGTGAGAGTTTTAAAAGAAGAAATGGCTTACAATGGAGTTTCTGTTGTAATACCAAGAAGACAGTGTATTCAAACTCTAACAAATAAAAATCTGACTCAAAAATTAAGAGAACTTAATTTAAGATAAGTAGATATTTATTATGATTATTTGAATTGTTAATTTGATTTTATTAACATAATTTTTTTATCAATTTTAACAATTCAGCAATTTAACAATTTAACAATTTAAACAAATGAAAACAGATATAATTTTAGCAGGCGTAGGCGGACAAGGAATTTTAACAATTGCTGCCACAATTGGTACTGCCGCATTGCAAAACAATTTACATATAAAACAATCTGAAGTTCACGGTATGAGCCAAAGAGGTGGCGATGTTCAATCTCATTTAAGAATTTCAGATAAACCTATAGCTTCAGACTTAATTGGAAATGGATCAGCAGATATTATTATTGCTGTTGAGCCAATGGAAGGCTTACGCTATCTGCCTTTTTTATCGAAAAATGGTTGGTTGGTTACAAATTCAACACCCTTTATAAATATTTCTAATTATCCTGATAATCAAGATATTACAAATGAAATTAAGTCGATTAAAAATCATATTATTATTGATGCAGATGCAATGGCAAAAGAGATAAAAGCTTCTCGATCATCAAATATAGTTGTGCTTGGTGCTGCTTCGCCATTTTTAAATATTAAATTTGAAGATTTAGAAAAAGCCATAAGAACAATATTTGAAAGAAAAGGCGAAGAAATTGTTAATATAAACTTAAAAGCATTAAAATTAGGAAGAGAATTTGCTGAAACCCAAATGTAATTATCTATTAATCAGCGGAATATTTTTTTATTAAAGCAGCATTTTAAATAATTGCTGCTTTAATTTTTTATAATATTAAATCTATATTTGTATTACTAAAAAGATAATATAATATGAAAAAGATATTATTAATAGTTTTTATTTCAATAATAAATTTAAATTGTTTTGCACAAAAAATACAAACAAAAAACATTCAACTTTCTGAAAATCAAATTGATTCAATATTTTCTGATAGTCTTTTAAATCATTTAAATATTGATTTCCCAATAGCAAAAATTTATAAATACACAGATAAATCCGGTACAAATTTTATTATCTTAACTGAAAAATCAACAGTTAAAAAAAATGATAAATTTGAACAAGATTCCTTAAAAGCATTTAACTTTAGATACATAAATGGCTCATATTTTTTAAATTGGTCAATTATTGATTTTGTTAAAACAGAAAGATATATAGAACCGGAAGACTCTATTGGTTTTTGGACAAAATATTTAAAATTAGAAGATTTTAACAAAGATGGTTTAATCGAGCCTGTTATAGTTTATGGAACTTACGGTAAATCATACGTTGGAGAAGCAAGAGTTAAGATTTTAACATTTTATAAAGGTAAAAAAAGAGCAATTCGAAATCAAAATAGTGAATATGATCGTTTTAGATTTACTAAAGTTGACAGTATGTTTTACAAATTACCAAATGAAATTCAAAAAAATGTAAAAAAAGTAATTACTGATATGCATAATAATTCTCATGCAAGTTTTCCTCCGAATTGGGAAAAAGATATGCTGAATAAAAAATTAAATTTTGACGATAAAATCTACTGAAAATAAATTTTCAAATAAAAAATCGTATTATGACACATCAATTAGAAATACAATTACCGGCATACAAAAGAGGATATCATTTAATTACCGATGTTATTGAAAATAAGATAGATAAACTTCCAAAATCAGGTTTACTAAATATTTTTATAAAACATACTTCAGCAGCATAACAATAAACGAAAATGCTGATCCATCTGTTAGAGTTGATTTTGAAAATATTTTCAACAAATTAATACCTGAAAATATGACTTATTACACACATACAACGGAAGGAGCAGACGATATGCCTGCACATATAAAAGCCTCATTAATAGGTAATTCGTTAACAATTCCAATATCTAACGGCAAATTAAATCTGGGAACTTGGCAAGGCATTTATTTATGCGAATTTAGAAATCGAGGCGGCTCAAGAAAACTTGTTTTAACAATTATTGAATAAATTACCAATTGCTTTAAACCAATTAAAATATTTAATTTGTTATATATCTTTGTAAAAAAAATAGACACTTTTATTTCTATTTTAAAATAAACAAATAACCAACAAAACAATTTACAACTTTGAAATCAGACAAAAAATTTACGCATCTCCCAACCACAGCTAAAGAAGTAAAAGAAAGAGGCTGGGATTATATTGATGTAATTCTTTTTAGCGGCGATGCTTATATTGATCATCCATCGTTTGGAATTGCCGTAATTGGAAGAGTTTTAGAGAATTTAGATTTAAAAGTTGCTATTATTCCACAACCAAACTGGCAAGACGATTTACGAGATTTTAAAAAATTAGGAAAACCACGTTTATTTTTTGGCGTAAGTGCAGGAAATATGGATTCTATGGTAAATCATTATACCGCAAATAAAAGACTGCGCTCTAACGATGCTTATACAGCAGGCGGACAAAGTGGTTTTAGACCCGATTATGCAACAATTGTATATTCAAATATCTTAAAAAATATTTATCCTGATGTTCCTTTAATTATTGGCGGAGTTGAGGCATCTCTTCGTCGTTTAACGCATTACGATTATTGGTCTAACACATTAAAGCAAAGCATTTTAGCAGAAAGCAAAGCCGATTTATTAGTTTATGGAATGGGCGAAAAAGCTATTACCGAAATTGCATTGAATTTAAAAGCAGGAAAAAAAATTAATGAGTTAATAAACATTAATCAAACTGCCTATATTGCTGATTTAAAGGAGATTACGAATAATAAATCTGAAAATACAATTAAATTGCATTCGCACGAAGAATGTTTAAAAAGCAAAAAGAAATTTGCTGAAAATTTTAAGCATATTGAAGAAGAATCGAATAAAAAACTTGCTAAAATATTAGTTCAACAAATTGGAAATCAAGTAGTTATTGTAAATCCGCCAAACGATATTTTGCCAGAAAAAGAACTTAACAAAATTTTCAATCTCCCCTACTCTAGATTGCCACATCCTAAATATCAAAAAAAAGGAGCAATTCCGGCATTTGACATGATAAAATTTTCGATAAATATTCACAGAGGATGTTTTGGCGGTTGCAGTTTTTGTACAATATCGGCACATCAGGGAAAATTTATTCAAAGCAGATCAGAAAAATCAATATTAGAAGAAGTAAAACAAATAACAAAAATGCCTGATTTCAAAGGCTATATTTCAGATCTTGGCGGTCCATCGGCAAATATGTACAAAATGGAAGGTTTTGATTTATCTATTTGCGAAAAATGTAAAAGACCTTCATGTATTTTTCCAAATATCTGTAATAATCTGAATACCAGCCATAAAGAACTAAATAATATATACAATAAAGCCGAAAAAATTGAAGGAATAAAAAAAATTTTTATAGGAAGCGGTATCAGATATGATTTATTATTTGATAAAAATGACGAAATAAAAGGCAACAAATTAGAATACACAAAAAATCTCATCCAAAATCATGTTTCGGGAAGATTAAAAGTAGCGCCGGAGCACACATCAGATGCAGTATTAAAAATGATGCGCAAACCTTCTTTTAAATTCTTCAAAAAATTCAATAGCATTTTTGAAAAAATCAATAAATCAGCAAATTTAAATCAACAATTAATACCATATTTTATTTCCAGCCATCCTGCAAGTCAAATAACAGATATGGCAGAATTAGCCTATGAAACCAAAGAATTAGATTTTAAACTTGAACAAGTTCAGGATTTTACACCAACACCAATGACACTTTCAACAGTGATATATTACTCTGGTTATCATCCATTTACAATGGAGAAAGTTTATACAGCAAGAAATAAGGATGAAAAATTAAATCAAAGATTATTTTTCTTTTGGTATAAAAAAGAATTTAGGAAAAAAATTGAAAATAAGCTTTCAAACATTGGCAGAATGGATTTATTGAAAAAACTAATTAAATAAACAAATAATCAATTTTATATGACAAAAAAAGAACGTTTTGAAAAGATAATAGAATATTTTAAAGAACATAGGCCGATTGCAGAAACCGAACTAAATTACAATTCACCTTACGAATTAATTGTTGCAGTTATACTTTCGGCACAATGCACAGATAAACGAGTAAATGTTATAACTGTTGATTTTTTTAAAAGATTTAAAGATTTTAAAGAACTTGCAAATGTTGATTCTGCTGAAGTTTTTGATTATATAAGAAGCTGTTCATATCCTAATAATAAAGCAAAACATTTAGTTGGAATGGCAAAAATGGTTTTAGAAAGTTTTAATGGCATTTTACCAAGTGATATTAACGAAATGCAAAAGCTTCCGGGTGTTGGCCGTAAAACTGCAAACGTTTTAGCATCAGTACTTTACAATCAACCTGCAATGGCTGTTGATACTCATGTATTTCGTGTTTCCGCAAGAATTGGATTAACAACAAACTCAAAAACTCCACTCGAAACAGAAAAGCAACTTGTAAAATACATTCCCGACGAAATAATTCCTCTAGCTCACCATTGGCTAATTCTTCATGGAAGATACACTTGTGTGGCAAGAAACCCAAAATGCAACGAATGTGGTTTGACAGAATATTGCAAGTTTTATCAGGAAAAAAAATAATTGCAATTTTTGTTAATAACTAAATTTACAATCAAAAAAATACTTTTCATATATTATTATCTTTGTCGCATTTTTATTGGATTTTGGTTATGGCTATCATTTAAAATATTTCTGATGCCTAATATTATTTGTTTGCACTAATTGACATGAAATTAGAAATTGAATATTAAAATGAACTTTTAATATTCTTAATTACTAATATACTAATATACTAATTACTAATACACTAATACACTAATACACAAAATTACTAATTTACAAATTACTAATATTATGAGCACTTGGTTTGAATGCAAAGTTAGATATGAAAAAAGAATGGAAGATGGCAGAGAAAAAAAGGTAACTGAGCCTTATCTTGTTGATGCTGTTTCATTTACAGATGCAGAAAAAAGAATTCATGAAATGCTTGAATCTTACATTTCGGGTGATTTTTTTGTAACAAATATTAAAATAGCAAATTATAGCGAAATTCACCCAAACGAAAATGGCGACAGATGGTATAAAAGCAAAGTATCATACATTAATTTGGATGAAGAAAAAGGTGTTGAGAGAAAAACTAACTCATATATGTTAATTCAAGCTAATACAGTAAAAGAAGCTTTTGACAGTATAGTAGATTTATTAAAAGATATGATAAGTGAGTATGATATACCTGCGATTCAGGAATCACCAATTATGGACGTATTTCCATTTTTCAAAAAAGATGAAGTAATAAATGATAAAATCCCAGAAAATTACACTCCATTAAGCCAATTTGAAGAAAAAGTTGAAGAAGAAATTTAATTTTTCAGCAAATAAATCAACAAAATAAATTTACTTAACAATTAATAATCAACAAATTAACATATAAAAAAAGCTGCTCAAAATTTTTGAGCAGCTTTTACGTTAGTAATGGTTTATTCTATTTTTTAACAAATCTTTCTTCGATAATCTTCTCATTATCCATTTTGATAGAAATAAAATATACACCAGGCTTAAGCTGCGATACATTTACTTTATTATCATTTACTTCAGTTTCAATAACTTTTCCATCAAGAGTAATAATATTGCATAAATTATATGTCCTTCAGCAACTTTTACATTAATAAAATCATCAGTTGGATTAGGATAAATTCTAGAGTCTTCAATATCCATTTCCTGACTAACATTTCCAGCTGAATTTCTACCTGAACCTAAACAGAAATTAGTTGCTTGAGTTTTAATAAATGTACCGCCTGAAGCTAATACAGTTCCAGAAGCATCAACAAGATTATAAGAGCCACTTCCGTATTTACAGCAAATACCATCTCCATAAGTATCATTAATGGTAAAAGTATAACAACCAACTGCTAAGCAATTGCTACTTGTAACAATAGAACCATCAGCCATATTACCATAAGTTCCACCAGACGCAACAGTAGAACCTGTACTAGTTTTTAATGTCCAGCTTGTTTCTTCAGGATAATTATCCAATTTAATTGTTAAGTTAACATTTATACAAGAAGGCGCTTCAGTAATTGAAACACTAGCTTGGTCTGAGTCTGTTGCTCCTGCATTATCAGTAACAGTTAATGTTGCAGTGTAATTACCTACAGAAGAATAAGAATGGCTTGGATTAGCAGAAGTACTTGTAGTTCCATCTCCAAAATTCCATGAATATGAAGAAATTGTTCCGTCAGAATCGGCTGTACCGGCACTAGAAAAACTAATAGCAACACCTTTATATGCAGAATAAGGTCCATTAGCTTCAGCAACCGGTGCATTGTTTTCTGTAGTTCCTGTGCAGAATATTGTTGATTCTGAACTGCCAAAAGCTCCACCTGCAACTAATGTTGCATTACATCCATCAGTTAATTTATAAGAACCACTTCCGTAAGCACAACAAATACCATCTCCATATGAATCGTTAATAGTAAATGTATATTGGCCTTCGGTTAAATTCCAATTAATATTATAAGTAGTGCTATTTGAATATCCTGAACCTGATTGAACTGTTGTTCCAGAACTATTTTTAAGTGTCCAACTGGTTTCAGAACCATATTTATCTGTTAAAAGTGTTAATTTAATTGCTCCGTCGCATGCTGAAACACCAGAACATGCATTTTCGCCTATAACTGCAGTTGTATTATCTACATCTGTAGCACCTTGATTATCAGTTACTGTCAAGCTTACATTATAATTTCCATCAGCAGAATAAGTATGAGATGGATTAGCAGAAGTACTAGTGCTACCATCACCGAAATTCCAAGAATAACTAGCAATTGTTCCGTCAGAATCTGAAGAACCATTACTGCTAAAATTGATTGCAATTCCAGTATCTCCAGTATAAGGTCCATTTGCATCTGCAGTTGGATCAATATTTCCACTTGAAGTACCTAGTTCTGATCTAGTTGTATTTAAACAAGCCCACATTCTTGCTTCCTGTCCGTCAGAAAACATAAACATACACTGATCATCAACATAATCCATATAATTCATGAACATATCATTGCTATTACAAGAATTTTGTGGATAAGTAGGACAACCATAATATTCAGATTCAGCACTTGGAGTATCATCAACATAATCAGTAGCAGTACAATTTCCATCACCCCAAATATGGCGTAAATTTAAATAATGACCTATTTCATGAGTTGCTGTTCTTCCTTTATCAAAAGGTGCATCTAAATAAAATGTACTTCCATAATCAGAACTACCACAATACAGAGGTGAAAAAACAACACCATCAGTTGAAGCAGCTCCTCCAGGAAATTGAGCATAACCTAATATACCACCACCAATATTACAAATCCACATATTTAATGTTGTTGATGGACTTGTTGGCGGATATGCTATTTTCATAGCATCTTGGTAACCCCATTCTGATTTACTATTTGAATGCCTTTCGATGTTTGCAAGTACAAATTGAATTCCTGTACCACTTGAAGTAACTCCTGTAAACTCAGAAGGAACGCCAGACAAATCAGTATTTATTCCACCATAATCTTTATTTAATACTGAAATTTGCGATTGAATTTGCGCATCGCTAATGTTTTGTTGTGTATTTGAATAAATAACAATAACATTAACAGGAATTGTGCGAGTATTACTTGCCTTATTTGCAGAAAAGTTTTTAACAAACAGCTTTGTATAATCTTCAAGTTCCTGAGCCTTTTGTTGCATTTTAGGACTTTTTGCATGCTGCTCTAACATATGCTCATGTGCAGCACATGTTCTTTGTCCGATTAGGCTTTTAGGAAATAATGATAAAACAAAAATGCTTATCAGTAAAAAAAAGTAATTTTTTTTCATAATTAAAATTGGTTAGTTAATATTTTGGTAATAGTAATACTAAAGTAAATTTTACTAAACAAAAATAAAAACGCTTGTATCTATACAATTGCAAAGTATCAACAAACAACCATTTTATGTCAATGCAATGCATATTTAATTAAGGAAAAATATGTAAATTTGGCAAATTGATTTTAGCAAAATTATAATAACGTTTGAGGGCGTTATTATTTTATGGCTAATAATTTTTATAAACATTTAGTTTATCTCTTTATTGTAAATTTGTTTTTGAATAATTGCATATACTCTTATATTAAATACACAAATAACAAAGGAGATTTAATTGTCATTATATCAATGAATTAGTATTTGTTTCGAGAAGCTATTTTTAAACGAAATGAATTTTATTTAAGAAATTTTCCTTGATTTAATATTATCTTTATACATATTTTACAATCCTAAATTTTAGGGTAATCTATTAACAATCATTTGAATTCGATTTTAATATCAAATTCAGATTAATAAAATAATATTTAAGCAATAAATTTACATTTATTTAATAATAAAAAGTATAATTTATATATTATAACAAAAAATGAACACCTATAAATGCATGATTATAGATGATGATTATGGTAGCATTTCTGTTATAGAAAAACTACTTAGTCAACTTACTGAGTTTGAAATTGTTGGTAAATTCACTAATCCTCTCGAAGCCTATCCAGAGATAAAAAAATTCAACCGGATTTGATATTTTTAGATGTTGAAATGCCGAGTTTAAATGGAATTGAGTTAATAAAGCTAATTTCAGATAGCCGAAATATTATTTTAATTACTGCTTCGAATAAATATGCAGTTGAAGGTTTTAATTTAGATGTAATAGACTATCTGATGAAGCCTATAAAATTTGATCGTTTTTTTAAGGCTGTAAATAAGTTTAAAAAAATAATTGCTTCTATTCCAAATAATGAAATAGAACAGCCAAAAGAAAAATCAATTTATGTTAAAGAAAACTACAAAACTATTAAAATTGATATAAAACAGATTTACTATATAGAAAGTATTAAGGAATATGTTAAAATATATATCAAAAATAAATTTATAATAACCAAGCAAAGTTTAAAATATTTTGAAGAACTGCTAATACCTTTTTCTTTTATCAGAATTCATAATTCTTTTCTTGTGCCAACCGAAAAAATTAATGCATATACAAAATCAATAGTGGAGATTAATGGTGTTACTTTGCCAATTGGGAGAAGTTATAAAAATTTAATTAATCTTGATGAAATAATTAAACGATCAAAATAGTTGTAAATTAACAATCAGCATTAAAATATATCAGCAAAATCAAAATTTAATATATTTGCATACATTTTAAATAAAATATGGAAATTAAAGCTTATCAAATTGCAGATTATATAAATATAAAGCAATTCAAAAACGATTATAAAGGAGAATTACATAATTATTCTAGTTCGGATTTATTCTATATAAATGAAAATAATCGATATTTATATATATTATCATACGGAGTTGTTGTATTTTGTGGATATGATGAACTTAAAATCTCTGAAAATATTGAATTTATGATGAATTATGTAATTAATCCATTAAACGAAAAATTAACTGAAGAATTTTTTATTCATACAAATGTAGAATCTGATAAATTTGGACATAATGAAGTTTATATATCGAAAATATCACCTGAAGTTATAAAAATTGTTTCTCTTAATATAGGCCAATCAGTTGCACTTGACTATTATCAAATACAAGCTGCTCAGTTACTTGATGAAACAAATAGTTATACTAAAGCGCTTGAAGAAAAAGGAAGACTTCGAATGAGAAATACTACACTTCTTAAATTTATTGGCAAAACACTAAATGTTAAAAATAATATTTTTGATCAGCTATATGTATTTGATCAACCGGAAGCAGCCTGGAATGATGAGTATTTAAGTAAAATTGATACAGGATTGCGACAAATATTTGATATAAAAACTCGTTTTAAAAGTGTTGACTACACTTTGCAAATAGTTAATGATAATCTTGAGCTTTTTAAAGATTTAATGCAACATAAACGAAGTAATTTACTTGAAATAATAATAATTGTTCTTATTATGGTAGAAGTTGGTAATTTATTTTTAGAAAAGTTTTTGTAAATAAATATTCTGCCATTAAATTTATTTTCTGATAGTTATAACTATAAAATTGCATTTTAATAAATATTTTGTGATATTTGATTAATTTTATGCATTAAATAACTTATTATCAGTAAAATGCAAAATCCTTTATCTGAAAACATATATTTAAAAAGAAGTATAGATAAAAATACACCAATACGCGGCTCATATTTTAGAGATCAAACTGCGATAATCCATTCAATGCCTTTTAGGCGATTAAAACACAAAACTCAAGTTTTTTTTGCACCTGAAAACGATCATGTTTGTACACGAATTGAGCATGTTCTGCATGTTGCTACAATTGCAAAATCAATATGTATTGGTTTAAACAATTTTGAATGGAATTTAGATGCTGATATGGCTTTTGCGATTGGTTTAGGACATGATTTAGGTCATGCGCCTTTTGGTCACGAAGGCGAATATTTTTTAAATAAAAGACTTGGCAGCGCAAATTCATTTATACATGAAATAAACAGTTACAGAGTTGTAGAAAAACTTACAAATAACGGAAAAGGATTAAACTTAACTTATGCTGTAAAAGATGGTATTATTTCTCATAATGGCGAAAGTTTTGAACAATATTTAAGTCCTGATGCAGAAAAAAAAAATCTGGATTTAGTTATAAACAGAAAAATAAAACCCAGTTCTTATGAAGGCTGTATAGTTAGATTTTCTGATAAAATTGCATATTTGGGCAGAGATATTGAAGACGCAATAACAGCCAAATTTATTAAACGAGATGATATTCCTACAGAAATAAAAGAAAACTTAGGCTCAAACAACAGTATTATTATAGACACTTTAGTAAACGATATTATAGATAATTCAAAAGAAAAACAAGAAATAGGCTTTTCTGACAATATTTTTGAACTTTTTAAAAAGCTTAAAGACTTCAATTACAAATACATATATAATAATCCTTCAAAAGAAGAAAATAAAATTATTGCTGGAAAAATAATTTACAGTCTTTTTGATTATTTGTTAGTGCTTTATACCAGATTTCAAAACGATTTTCGAGCATATGAAAATCAGAAACTTAAATTAGATAAGGCTTTTGGTAAATATTTAGAATCTATGGATAATTTTTACAGAAACGAGGAAAATCACGAACAAATTATAACAGACTATGTTGCCGGAATGACAGACTCTTATGCATTAGATTGCATGAAACAAATAAGTTTTCCGACTCCAAATTTTTAAATCAAAATTGCAAATAAAACAATAAATTGAAAAATAATCTACAATAAAACAATTTATAAAAAAATTAATAACTAAAAACTAATCATTACCTTTGAAAAAAAATATTAATATGAGTAGAAAAACATTAGATCCGATAGGAAAATTAATGGGATTAAGATATAAATCTCACCCTTGGCATGGAGTAGATATAGGTGAAAATGCTCCACAAGTAATAACAAGCTTTATAGAAATGGTTCCAACTGATACCGTTAAGTATGAAGCAGATAAGGCCAGTGGATATTTATCAATAGACAGGCCTCAAAAATTTTCGAGCATATTACCTGCGCTTTATGGTTTTATACCACAAACATATTGCAGTAAAAATGTTGCCGAAAAAAGTTCAAGTGTTTTGAAAAGACCTGATATTATTGGTGATGGTGATCCTTTGGATATATGTATATTAACAGAAAAAGAAATAACTCACGGAGATATTTTAGTACAATCAGTACCAATTGGTGGTTTTAGAATGATTGACGGAAACGAAGCTGATGATAAAATTATTGCAGTAATGAAAAACGATGCCGTTTATGGTGAATATAAGGATATTACAGATGTTCCAAAAGCTGTAATTGACAGATTAAGACATTATTTTTTAACATACAAAGATATGCCAGGCGAAAAACGTGACTGCGAAATAACGCATGTTTATAACAAAAAAGAAGCTCATGATGTAATTAACAGAGCTGTAAAGGATTATAGAAATTTTGTTGAAAATTTATTATTTTCATAAAATTAAAAAGAAAGCTGATATTTTAAATCAGCTTTCTTTTTTTCATCATAAATATAATTGTATCAATTATTTCATTCTGCGTCATTGTCATTACATTAAAGCTTAAATCGAAAAGTTCGGTATGAGCATTTTTTTCTTGAAATGATTTTTTTAAATTATCTCTTTTCCTATCAATTTTTATAGCAAGTTTTATTGTATCAGATATGCTTCTATTTCTTTCTTTGGCGGCTTTTTTTACTCGCCAATCAAAAGGTGCATAGAGTCTGATATGTAAAGATTTTTTAATATCTCTTGTAATAATTGCACCGGCTAAACCAATTATTATTGTATTTCCATTTTCGGCAAAACTTCTTACTATTTCAATAATTTTTTCTTTTATTTCTTTATCGCTTTTATAATATTTATCGCCATCGTTTAAAATTATGCTATCAATTGTGCTAATATACTCAGCTTCAAACACATGCAATATTTTTTCTTTTTTAAGATGTAAGGCTTCAGATGTTCCTTCAAATACTTCTTTATTAATCCAAGTCCATTTTTTATCTATATTTGGGAGTTGATTTAACCGCTTTGTCAATTCCATAGCCAAATCTTTTCCAGAACAAGCATATTCTCTGGAAATAGTAACTACAGGACCTTTCTCCCTTTCAGATATTATTTTTCTTCCTGAATATTTATCCAAATATTTTTTTAAGCTGAACATTTTATCTTAATTATCTACTTTATATAAAGTTACGAAAAAAGATAATACATACATAAGATTATTCAATTGTTTAATTGATATAAATAAAATTATAACAGCCAAAACTACTTTTTAATAAAAATGAATATACATTTACAAAAGTTCAAAAAAATTTAGATAAATAATATGATAATTTACAATTTTGACTTAATTTATAAATTCTAACTATTTTTAATTAAAATAAATCTATAAAAAAAATTAAATCTAAATTACTAAATATAAAGAATTAAAAAAAGATTGACTTTCGCGAAAAAAGTAACTATAAATCTAATATTAACTAAAACAAAAGAGAAATGAAAAAAACATTAATTTTATTAGCTTCTGTATTCTTTTTATTTTCAGCATGTTGTCCAAATAATGATAACAACAAAGAAGAAAAACAAACAGAAAAAACCTTAGTAAAAGAAACAGCAGAACCTGAAATTTTAGGAAAATTTAAACAAGAAGCTCTTGGATTTGAATACAATGCACTTGAACCTTTTCTTGATGCACGAACAATGGAAATACATTATACAAAGCATCACGCAGGATATGTAAAGAAATTGAATAAAGCAATAATCGGAACAGAAGCAGAAGCAATGACTTTAGAAGAAATTTTACAAAATGTTTCAAAATTTTCTGATGCAATTAGAAATAATGCCGGCGGACATTTTAATCACAGCTTATTTTGGTCGATATTATCAAATAAAAGAGAAACAAAACCTTCTGGTAAATTTGCCGAAGCAATATCAAATGAATTTGTAACATTAGACAGTTTAATAAATACAGTAAGTAATTCAGCATCAAGTCAATTCGGTTCAGGTTGGGCTTGGCTTATTGTTAATAATGAAAATAAATTAGAAGTTTGTTCAACACGCGATCACGATAATCCATTAATGGATATAGCAAAAGTAAAAGGCAAACCAATACTTGTAATTGATGTTTGGGAACACGCTTATTATCTAAAATTTCAAAATAAAAGAAGCGATTTTATAAGTGAAAATTGGAATGTTATTGATTGGAATAAAGTAAGTGAAAATTACGAAAAAGCATTAAACTAAAATATTAAAGTTACAAGTTGCTGATAAATCTCTGCAACTTGTAACTTTCTAAATATCTGACAATTACAAAACAATAACGCTTTAGTTTAAATTTTCTGTAAGATTTTAAATATCTGTATTGCTTATTTTTTGCAATTAATTAATGCAAAACAAATACTATTCTATTTTAAACCAGAGCCAACAATAATATTTTATTTTAGAATTCTAATAATACCTCCTCCATTATATGAGTGATATTCGCCATTATACATAGCATCTGCTCCAACAGGTCCCATTTGGAAAGTTCCGGGCGTTACAGCTCTTACAACATAATAATAATTATCTAATTTATTATCTACATTAACAAACAAATTAATTCTGTCATCACGAACATCATAGTACGTAGGATAAGATTTGTTTTTTATCCAATCCATTCCAGGTATAGAACTAATTCTAGGATTTTCAATTTCAAAACCGGCAGGCAAAATATCAGAAATTACCACATTATCGATTTGAGTATTGTAAGTTCCAACGATACTTAATTTAATAACAACTAAATCGTTCTGTTTGAATGTGTTATTAGTAATTTGTTTTCCGGTTCTATCGTAAAAAGTTTTCCTAACTTTAATAAAATTATCTTCTTCTTTATACGAACCATCTCGGCTAATGCCTTCAGCTTCCCAGAAATAATATAAATTGCCTTTTCCTTTAGATTCAATAGTAATATTGCTTCCTTTTAACTGATTTGTATTCAACTTTAATGTTTTATTTTCATATTTTTCAATTAGTTTACCATCAGATAAAATTTTAGCTGAAATATCAGATTTTGCAGCTTTTTGAGCAATTTTACCTAGTGCCAAAAATGCAAAAACTCTTTCTTGAGTATTTAAATATCTGCTGTTTTTCAATTTATCAGAAAGATGCTTCGCCATAATTCCAACTTGCTGATTATCAGGATCTACCTCAAGCATTGCATTTAAGGCAATAGCTTCGTCACGAATTGGCGAATAAAAACTTCCACCAAAAACAGGTTTTGAAACTTCACCTGCAAATTGTGGTGGTAAAATTTGATTATACTTTTTCTGATCTCCAGAAAGTGCATACGAAACAGCTAACAAATATTGAGCATCAAGACTTAATAATTCTCGCTTTGATTTATAATAATTCATAGTAGAAATTTTTGGTTTGCCTCCCAAGGCCAAAACATACAATGAATAAGATAATTCTTTAGGAGCAATTTTTTTATTCTGATTATTATTAAACCAGTACGAAATTGTATTTTTATTTCTTAATTTCGATTCTAAATAATCCAATAATTTATCAAGCATATCTTCATCTACACTATATCCAACTTTTTTAGCTTCAATCAAGAAATGTGCAGCAAATACACTTCCCCACCAAGTTTCGCTACCGTAACCAGGCCAATAACTCATTGCGCCATTGTATAATTGCATTAGTTGCAATTTTCTAATTGCTTCTTTAACATTATAGTTTGCATTAAACTTAGCATTTCCAAATACTTCTTTAGCTAAATCCTGATAATACAATTGAGGAAAAGCGCTTGAAACAGTTTGTTCAACACATCCATATGGATAACCAACAAGATAATCTAAATCATCAGCAAATTGAACAAGAGGTGAATTACTAACAATGAGCATATTATCAACACTTTGTCTCATAAAACTTGCAATATCCATATTCACAGATTTTGTAGTTCCTGCAACAATAGAACCTGAACCGCTTAATTTTTGAAGAGGCGAAGCTGGTCGCAAACTAATATCTGTTTCATTCTCATATTTTTTACCGTTTGCAATAACACTAACATCAACCTTAGCTTCTCCAATTTGAGCTTTGGCAACTAATCTAAAATAAAGTTGTTTTTCGCTATTAGCCTCAATATCAAATACTTTCTTTTCCGCATCAATAGAAGTTATTAAATCGCTGGTAACAATTTGCAATGCACATTTTGTTGAACTTTCAGTTGTATTACTAATACTTACGCTCATTTCGATAGTATCTTTCGGACTTAAAAATCGCGGTAAAGCAGAGCTAATTACAATTGGATCAGCAACTTTCATATTATCTGAACTTGCACCAAAAGCTTTTCCTTTATATGCTACAGCCATAATTCTTAAATCTCCAGAAAATTGAGGAATATCAACTGTATATTCAGCATTTCCTTTATTATCAGTTTCTAAAATGCCACTCCAGAAGGAAACAAGTTTAAATCGTTTATTAGTCATCGGATTAATTCTTTTTTCCAAAGAGCCTTCGCCTCCACCTTCTCTACCTGTTTTTATTTCGATTTCGGGAAATAAATATGGATAAATATTGTATGAACTTACTTCTAGAGCTCTTTTTCTGTAGAAAAATTTATAAGGATCGGGACTAGAATAACCTGTAACTTGCAAAATACCTTCATCAACAACAGCAACAGTAATAGCAGTATTTGGTGCCGATTTTATTTTAATTGTTTGTTTTGTTTTAGATTTAGATTTTTTAACTGCCGAAATTTCAATAGGAATTTTATTGTTTGTGTTTTCAACCATTACAGATTTATATCCATGAGCAACAGTTAAAGGAATATCAGAAACTTCATGAGCTTTTATTAAAGTTGCTGATATATAGATATTTGGCACATAATCATCTTTAATTTTTAAATCAAAACTAATTGCTCGTTTATCAGTATTTTGAACAAAATGCTCAATTACATCATTTCTTTCAATAGTAACCAATACTTTTCCTGAAAAAGGAGTTTTTAATATAACTTTAGCATTATCTCCCACATTATATTTTTCTTTATCAAGCTCAATATCAATATTACCTTCGTTATTTACTTGAAAAGAACTGTTTGTTGTACTTCCCCAACCATAAGCATAAAAATCAGAAGTAACATAAGTACTAACTCCTGGTTTGCTGATTCTAATCTCATATCTTCCTGAAGTTTTTGGTGTAAAGCTAAAACTTGATTTTTCTCCATCAAGAGTGATAATTTTGTTTTGAAGTATAACTTCTTCATGTTCAGACTTATATCTATAATATGAGCCAGATTTAGCTAAAACGGTTTTATATTCATGTTTAATAATTTTAACATTAGCTTGAACGCCAGACAATGCTTTTCCATCTTTATCAACAACAATTAAAGGAAATGTCATTAATCTGTCTGTTTTATTATAATAATCTGGAACAGAAATTCCATAAAAATTATTTTGAGTATAAATTTTAGCAGTTTGCTTTCTATTTACTGGCCTGCCTGTTTCATCAAACAAAGTAATATAATAATTTGCTTCTATAATACCCATATCTGCATAAGTCGAAGGATATTTATAAGTTTCGGAACCAATTCCCTGGGCATTAGTTTTTCCTGTTCTAACAGTAGAGCTGAAATATGTTTTTCCGCCTGTTAAACCAAAATTATACATATAAAATTTGCTTGAGTAAAAATATCTTCTACTTAAATTTTCTTGCACTTCATAATTTCTATTTGCAGCAGGCGGACCAAATAAGTTTGTTGCCGTTAAATTAACTTCAATCGGCTCGTTTAAATTAAGCTCGTTTTTATTAAGTTTGGCAACAACTTTAATTCTATCTGGTACAAATTCTTCAATTTTTATTATTTTAGAGCTAAGCAAAACATTTGTTGATGTATAAACCTCAACTGAATAGCTACCTGTTGGTGCTGCTGCAGGTAAAATTATATCTGTTTCGAAAGAACCGTATTGATTTAGTGTTTTTTTAATTGTAGTAAAAGCTTTACCATTTGGAGCTAGTAATTTAACCAAGACAGGAATTTCACCTGGCAAATTCCATTTTTCATCTCTAATAATTGTAGATAAATGAATAGTTTCGCCAGGACGATAAATATCTCTATCGCCATAAATAAAAGCATCGTAACCTGCAAGGTTTTCATATCTACCGGAAATATCAAATCTAGAAGTAGAAATATTTGTACGATTTAGGGGCAAATAATTAAAATCTTTTCCATATTTAGCAGTAATTAAAGCTGGTTCGAAACCATCAGCTAATTTATTGGATAAATTAAAAATTGCAAATCCATCATTATTAGTTAATACAGAGCCAATTAGCTGATTATTTTTTCCTGTAAACTCAATATTTACATTTGAAAGCGGTTTTGCTGTTTTTATTGAATTTGCAAAAACAACAATATTATTTTTACCTTTTTTAGTAATTAATCCAATATCAGAAATTGAGATAATTTTTCTAGCTTTTAACCAATAATCGTTTTTAGAATAAACTTCAACAACATAAAGTCCTTCAAGATGTCCAATTTTATCTTGAAAATCAAGATTGAAAATTCTTAAGTCATTTTGTTTTACTAGGCTTTTTGTACTTATTGATTTTTCCCAAATTAAATCACCATAATCACCAACCTCTTTTGGGCCGTAATCGTAATAATAATAGTCGTCATAATCATCATAATTATCTTCATAATCGTAAGATGTGCGATTACCTAGGTAACTGATTATATTGTTTTTATAAACTTTACTAATTTTAACTTGAACATCAGGAACATTAATAATTCTAATTTCCACATTTTTATTTCCGTTTGCACTTAAATATTCTGCTTTTTTATTTACAAATTGAATTTTAGGATCTAATTTTCCAAAAGTTATTTCTTCGGTGTATTCATATTTTAATTTTCCACCAAGAGTTCCTGTAAGTCCTTCTTTAATATTTAAGACATATGTTTTAGAGATATCAAACTCTTCGCTTGAAATAATAATTTTTCTTCCTTCAACATTTACCGTATATTTTAGATTAGGAAGAATTTCTATAAAATTTTTAATATCTGTACCAATTACATCTTGTGTTGCAGTTACAGTAATTGTTCCTGAAATTCCATCGTGTTGAGCATCAACATTATCTATTTGAAAATCATCAGGATCAAGCACTTTAGTTTTTTCTACAATTTCAGCATTGCTAATCGACATGTTTAACAATTCTATGCCTTTTGAAATAATAATTTCGGTATTATGAGTTTCTTCGGCTTTATCAAAGTCGATTGTATAAACAGAAATTTTACTTGATTGTTCGTGACTAAGTAGCTCAAAATCAACCTTTTTGCCGTTTATCAATATTTTTAGATTTTTTTTAAGTTCTTTCGGATTTATATTATAATTAAACTCAAAATCGTATCTTATAGCTATTTCTTCGGTTTTTAAAGGAACTTTTGCATAATAAGCTTTAAAGTTATTTAAATCAAAAAAAGGAGTATGAAATTCAATATTTTCTTCATCGGTAGAAATAGGACTTAGTGCATCGTTAAATTTTGCCGAATATGAAGTTGCCGGACGCAAGAAATGAGTTGGAGAAAAAATAAGATGACGCTTTGATTTCCATTTAAATTTTCCATTTATTGGCGGATCAAATAATATATATTGAGTTGTATCCCAAATATCAATTTGTTCATCAGAAACAATATCCTGATTAAATGTAAAACTTATATTTCCACCCATTGGAACAACATCGCGAAAGCCACTTTTTGAAAGCTTTATTGATTCGGAACAATTTGAGAAAACAAATAAAATAAGGAAGAAAATTACAAATAGCTTTTTCATGTGTGTTAGGATTTTATGTTTAAAGTAAATAGCTCGATTCTAAAACATATAAAATTACAAAAATATGATAGAATAAACATTAAAAATTAGAAATTTAATATTGAAAATTATTAATTAAAAATTTGAAATTATTAAATAATAAATCATAAATCAATATCGTTTAGTTAAGCATTTTAACTAAATTTACTACAACAGTTACAAGTTGCAAGTTAACCTGTAACCTACAACTTGAAACTTGTAACTTGAAAATATATAGAATGCATTATATTATACCCATTAACTAAACGACATTGAATAATAAACAGTAAATTATAACTATTCTTTTTGCTCTTTTTTCATGTCTTTCAGCATTTTAAAAGTCATATAAGCCAAAAATGAAATTACAAGAAAAATGGCAAGCCAAATGTAAGTTTTACTGATTTTTACACCTGCTTCTTTTTGCATAATTGCAGAACTTATTTTTTCGACATTGCTGCAATCTATATTTGGAATATCTGTAGGAATATCGTTTATAAAATACGCCAAATCATATTCAGCTTTTGGTGTGTTTTTATCACCAAATTTTAAAATATACGAACCTCGTTTTTCTAATTTGCAAATAAGGTAATTATTTAATTGATAAGCATTTACGCTATCAATTTTCAATGCTTTGTTATCTTTATTATAAATTCTTAAGTAAA
Organism: Bacteroidales bacterium; assembly: GCA_016937695.1. Taxonomy (GTDB): domain Bacteria; phylum Bacteroidota; class Bacteroidia; order Bacteroidales; family NBLH01; genus NBLH01. The sequence continues at coordinate 23,650 of JAFGWC010000056.1, read as the reverse complement.
ATTCTTTTGTTTTAAAATTGTCTAAATAAAATGTATTTGAGCTATTTGAGCTTAATGTTATTTCTTTTATAGTTCTATAATAAATTTCGGGTTTCTTTTTTTTATAAATAATGCTGTCTTTAATTTGTATTTCCGCTTTTCTGAAATAAAAATCTGATGTTGGAATATCAACAGATAATTTATTAATTAATTGATTATAAGCATATTGTATCTTCACTAAACTTTGTTTATCAGCCGATAGTTCTTCTTGAATTATTATTGGCGCTTCAATTTTAGAGAATTTTCCTTCTTCGTAAGAGCTGTCGAAATAACCTGCTTTTAGAATATTTATAGGATTATTTTTCCAATCGTCGATAAGAATTTCAAAATATTCGTAATTGCTTTTAGGAAAGTTCATTATCTCAATTTCTGATGTGTTTTGGTTACTGTAAACAGATTGAAACTGATAATTATCTTTTATGATATACCAATTAGATTTATCATCGCTACCGCTTAATTTAAGAGATTTGGTTACATCTGAATTTTTTATTACCAAATAAAATTTAGTTATATTATTTTTATAAGGATTATGGATTATTAATCTTGTATAATATGGCCATTTATTGATATTTTCTTTTGAAACTATCTCATATTCAATAAAATAATCGCTTTTATTAACAAGATTTTCGCTTTCTAAAATATATGGAACTTCAATATTTTTCGAATCATAAATTCTAATATCATCAAAACCATTTTCCATTTTAGAGATAATTGACGGATTTAAATTTATTTTTTGATATGAATTTTGTGATACAAGTCCAACTTTTGCTTGCCACACAAAATCTTGTGCAAATAAACTTATTTGAGAAAATAGAAAAATTAATAATATAAAGCTTTTGATATTTGAATTTTTCATGTGTTTGAAATTATTAATTAGTAATTAGATATTTTAAAATTGTAAACTGTTAATTGTTCTCAAATTTTTCTTTTATTTTAGATTCTAAAACAGAAATATATTTATTGTCGATTATTGATGCTGTAACTCTTAAACAAACAAAATCAGCTTCAAGTCTTTCAATTTTAATGCTTGGCGTAAATTTAGTATTTGTCCAAGGAAACTGAATTAAACTTATTTTAATTTTTTCTATAACTTCCTCAATATCAACATTATTACTAATTTTAATTAAAAAATCGGCTTTTGAAAAATTTCCAACACTTGTTGAAATAGAGATATATTTATCAAAAAGTTTGCTGTAAGGAATTTCTAGATTTTGTAATCCGTTTGTTTCTATAATTAGCTTTCTTTCAGCAAATTTTACTATTTTTCCTGATATTGTATCAAATGAAATTATATCGTCTTTTTTATATTTTCCGCATATTTTAATATATAATCCTGCAAAATAATCTTTTAAAATATACCACAAAGTCCAAATTAAAAGAAAAGCCAAAATAAAAATCAGTAAATAACTAAAAAGTGGATTTTTAGTAGTAAAATGCTGAATTGACTTAAAAAGAAACAGAAACCAAGTAAAAAGCTCTAAAATGTAAATAGATTTAGCGATTTTAGGTTTTAAAATATTTTTATAAGTAATTTTTTTATTTACAAAATGTAATATTCTGAATATGAAATAGATAATTACACCAAAAATTATAAAAGCATATATATTCGGATTTGTTAAGTTAAATTCTGTATCCATTTTTTACAATTTATAATGTACAATTACTAATTTTAATTTTGCAGATATTTTTTTCGCAATCAGTAAATTAATTTATTAAAGCAATTCATTTTCTTTCAGCAAATTAACAATATGTTTATTTAAAAATGGATTTATCTCCATTACGTTATGATTGTTTATATTAATAATTCCGGTTCTTATTAATAATTCCAATTTATTATTTAATATCGATTTTTCAATTAGTAAAATTTGCGAAAGTTTGTCTATGTTTAATTTATTATGAATAACAAATTGATTTAAAATCATCAGAAAAGATTTTTCTAAAAAATCAAAAACTGAAAGATTTATATTTTTTGGCGATTTCATAATTATTTCAGAATCTTTAATTTCTTCGATATTTGCAATCCAGCTTAATAAAGCAGCTCCAACATTTCCATCGGTATAATTAAAATATTTTGAAAAAAGCTTTGCAAAATTCTTTGATTTAAAATCCTTTTGAATAAGTAATTTATCTTGATTTTCTTTTATTGCAAATTTTAATCCGCTAGATTGGTGTCTGAACATTATAATATCTTGTAATGTTTTAGTATTTAGTGGATTACAGATAATAGTATCTAAAAATAAATAGTTTGAAGGATTTATTTCATCAATAATTTTATAACTGTAAAAGTTTGCGCTAACAATAAAAAATACTTTTTTGCTGTATTCATTTATAAGTTTGTAAATTTCCTGAATAAGCGTATTTCCATTTTCCGATTTTGTCCACCACAATTCAATATCTTCAATAATAATAATCGAATTTTTTTTAATGGTTTTAAATATGTTTTTATAATCACCATCAATATTTGTTGCGTCCTGAAGTGCTTTTAAAAATTGTTTTTCATCAGTACTGCCATCGTTTGGTGCGTTTACAAAATAATGTTTAATTTTAGGTTTATTCTGACAAAATATATTTATAAAAAAGGATTTCCCCGAGTTTTTTTCGCCTGTAACCAAAAGAGCAGCCTGAAAATTATTTAGAAATCTTTCGTAAGCTTTATCTGCTCTTTTTAGTTCGTCGTTGCGTCCAAACCAAAAATCTTTATTATAATAATTCTTGTTCAAAAATAAATGTTTGTAATAAAAAGGAAGATTTTTTTCAATTTCTGGTTTTATGGAAACTTTTTCGGTAAAATCTAATATTTTATTTAAAGATATTTTTTCATTAACATCATTGTTAGTTAGTTGATTTGCAAGCAATAAAGCATCACTTTGTTTATACCAAAACTGGTTTATTTGTATATCGATAAATGAATTTACTTTTGATAAATATTGCTTTATTTTTGATATTTTATTAATATTTTTACTTGATGGCAATAATTGATTCCAACTGTTTGCTTCTTTTTTAAAATTATAGAGTTGTAGTTTTTCAAAAGTTAAACTAAAATTATTAATTATTTTTTGGTGTGTTTCATTTTTTATACGATTAATTTCATCAAAGAAACTTTCTGACTCTATCAATTTTTTTTCTAAAAACGCTTTTACATCAGCTTCATTTATAAATTCTGTATCCTTTGCATTATCACTTTTAATAATGCTATATTTTATTAATCTGTTATTGTTAAGTATTTCATTTTCAGCTTCTTTTATTTGTTCCGGCAAATTTTCAGATATTTGATAAAGCATTTTTGTAAAGCTATTTGCTATTAATTCTTCAGCTAAACGTTTTGATAATATTTTTTTTGTATCAATAAGAATTTTAGAATCTCCATCATCAGAAATATTGTTTTCAAAAACTTCTGTTTTTTCTTCAACAATAATCAAAAATGAATCTATTTTAGCAATTGAATTTTCAATTAAAGCATTGATTAGTTGGTCAATAGTTTCAAAATTAAATCCATTAATATTTTCAAACTTTAAAGTTCCATTTTTAGCCGTATCTGATAAAAAATTTAATGCTTTAGATATATTGCTTTTTAAAATATTGATATTTTTAACTAAAACTTTATCAATGTTCTTTTCCAGCTCGTTATAAACATCTGAAGATAATTTATACAACTCAATGTTTAATTGAATTAAATCAATTTCAAGTTTAAGTTCGTTATAATAATACTTATGCCATTTTAAACTTTGATTTGTAAAATCAGATAACTGATTTATAGTTTGTTTAAAATTTAATTTTTCGGGTTTTGTAAGTTTAATAAGACTGTTTAAATTAAAATTTTCAAAGTCAAGTGCCAGGTTATCAGCAATTTCCTTATTCAAAATATTATAAAGAAACGATAATTGATTTAAAACTTTTGTTTCATTTTCAATAAAATCGAAATTTATCTTATCAATTTTTAAAATATTATCATTAGACCAAACGCAATTGTTTTTAACTAATTTATTATTAAACTGAATGCATAATTGTAATGATTGATGCATTTCTTTCAACATCACAAATATTTCAAAAATAATTTTATCCCAATTTGTAATAAAATTTTTAATAGCTTCACTTGTAATTAAAGGAAGCTTATTTTTTATAAACTTCTTAAATTTAATTTGATTTGTAACTTTTCCGCCATTAAATTTTGAAAACAATTTAAGTATATTTTTTTTTCTTTTTGTAGAAAAACTATCGTTCTCATGAATTTTAAGTTCTTCAATATCGCATTTAATATACATATTATCAGGAAGTTCATCAATAAATTCAAGTGTTTTTTCCTGAAAATAGTTAATAGCTTTTACATAATTATTATTATTTTCAATCGAAATTTTATTCAATTCATCAATAATATAATTTGCCGAATTATAAACTTCATCAAACTGTGTATAGTTTTTAGACTTATTAATTTCTTTAATTCTTTTTATCTGTTCGTTTAAATAATTTTTACTTACAGAAATATATTTATTGATGCTATCGCTTAAAAATTTCTCGTTAACTTCTTTATTAATAGAAATTATTTTTTGATTTATTTCAATTAATTTTTCTTTATAATCTTGTTTAAGATTATATTTTTGGTCAATAGAATCATCTGCAACAATTACATTATCAATATTTTGGCTCAAAATATTAATAGAAATATTTTCTCGCTTTTTAAAAAAAACAGTGTTTTTAAAAAAAGAAGAAGCTTTAATCATAACCACAGTTCCAATATCAGTTAAAAGCTTTGAAGTATTTTCAACAAATTCGCTTTCCTTATTTTCTTCAATATCAGGAATACCAATAAATACAAGATTAGTTTCTTTCGATTCAATTCTAATTATATCATAAAAATCTTTTTGGTCAATTTGATTATTAATTATTTTAATTTCAGTTTCAATTCTCAGATTTTCAATTACACACTGTGCTTTTTTAAATATTTGTTCATTTTGTAAACTTTTATCGCTAACAATAATAAGTCTTAATTTAGAATTAGCCCAATCGTCATTTAAAATTAAAAATTTAGCAAGAAACAGCGATAAATTATTATTTTGTCCTTCGTCACGCCACCAAATATCAATAGAGTTTTTATCTCCAAAACCATATCTCTTATCATAATCCATAAGCACAATATTCAAATCTAATTCGTATAATCTCATAATTAAATTTGCAAATCGTTTAGGATTTTTAGATTGGCTTGCCCAGCCCATAAGAACTGTATTTGGCTCAATTCCGGAAAAACCATAAGTGCTTGCAATAATTTCAATGCCGTCATACAAATCTTTACACGATTGTTTCCGATAAAAAATTCCTTTGTCATTGTTGTCATTATCAAGCGATTGCTCCTGCCTAGAGAATAAGAAATTTGATGATTTATTTTCGATAAGATCAAAATTTGAAAGAACTCCAAACTTTCCGACTAAATTTTTACCAAATTCGACTAAATGCGGTCTTTTTTCAGAAGCTCCGCTAAACAAAATTATGTTTGGCTGCCAACTTCTGTCTTCAGTTTTATTATTATCAATTTTATGAAGCGCAGTTCTAATAATAGAAGACCAAACAGATTGCCAAACATCACCAAAATCTGATTGTAGCTCTTTTCTTTTGATAATCAAAAAAATAGCAGCCATAATAATAAGAGAAGCGAACATTGCCGTTGTATCTAGCTTAAACATAACAGCAAAACTTGCAAAAAAACCAACTATTCCAATCCAACCCGAAATTCTAAAACTTGGTCTAAAATCAGTACTTGCCCAGCTTTCAAGAGCATAAGCCAAATTAATAAATCCATAAGAAGCTAAATAAAACATAGAAACAACTCCGGCAATCATATTTAAATCACCAATTAAAATTCCAAGTTCAGAAATTATAAAAATTAGAATTAAAGCGTTTCTGGGTTCATTATTTTGGCCATATCCTTTACCTAAAATTTTAGGCATAATGTTGTCATTAGCAATAGCTTGCAATATTCTTGGTCCACCTAAAATACCTCCTAAAGCTGATGATAAAGTAGCACCCCAAATACCAATTACTACAAAAGGCGAAATCCATGCAATTTCGATAAGATAATTACTGTTATTAATAAGCATATCTCTGTCAACATAATATGCTGCACCAATAGCTAAGATCACATAAATAAATAAACCAACTAATATTGCAATTAAAGTACCTTTAAGAATATCTTTTTGTGGATTTTTTAAATCACCAGACATAGCAACACCTGCAGTAAAACCAGTAACTGCAGGAAAAAAAACAGCAAATAAATACTCAAAAGGTATTTCATTTACTGATGGTTTTAAAATAACACTGTGAGTTTCAGGCAGTTCGTTTGTATAAAATCCAATAGCAATTGAAATTAAGGATAAAGCTATTGCCCCAAGAATATAAAATTGAGTTTTTATTACTAATGATGTACTGATAAAAGCTAATGTAACAAGCACAATAATAACAATTGTGCCTATAAATCTTATTTCATTTGTGCTTCCTGTTAAAGAAAAGAATTCACTTATCCATTTAATACCTATAAAACTTTCGGTAAAACCCACAATATATAAAGAAATGCTTAATGCTGTTCCGGTAAATAATGCTATCCCAATAGCTCCTCCCATTGGAAGTCCTAAACTTCTTGATAAAATATAATAAATTCCTCCTGTTTTAATTTTTTTATCAGTGGCTATTGATGAAATACTTAATCCGGTTGAAACAGAAATAATATGAGCAATAAAAATAATACCTAAAGTCATCAATAATCCGCCTTGACCAACAACCCAGCCCAACCTTAAGTACATAATTACGCCAAGAATGGTTAAAATTGAAGGTGTAAAAACACCTGCAAATACACCAAATTTTTTTTCTTTACTCATAAATAAATTATTTACTCATTAGCCAATACTATTTATCAAAGTTTATACGTTGAGACATTTTTTCAGAGAAAAAAAGAACTATAAAAGCTTTTTCATTTTAGAAATTAATTTTACAGCATTAATAGGTTTTGCAATATAATCATCACAACCGGCAATTAAAAATTCATCTTTGTCTCCTATCATCGCATATGCAGTTTGAGCAATAATTGGTAAATCAGGAAAAATATTTTTAATTGCTTTAGTTGCAGTAACACCATCCATTTCCGGTAATTTAATATCCATTAAAATTAAATCTATAGATTTATTATTTTTAACATTTTCTACAGCTTCAATTCCTGTTCTAGCTCTGATAATCAATGCTTTAGTAGGAGCTAATAGCTTTTCTAAAAACAAATAATTTAATTCTTCGTCTTCTACTATTAATAATGTTTTATCTCCCCAATTTTGAATAGTGTCTGTATCTATCATTTTATCTTTTTCTTGAATATTTTTTTTAGTAGTATGTTTATATGGTAATTTAAAATAAAATTCGGAGCCTTTTCCTAATTCCGATTCCACCCATATTTCTCCACCCAAAAGTCCTATTAGTTTTTTTGATATTGTTAATCCTAATCCTGTTCCTCTGTAAAGTTTAGTATTATTATCTTCAATTTTTCTAAATCTATCGAAAATAATTTCTTGTTTATTTTTTATAATTCCAATACCTGTATCTTTAACATAAAAAAGGATTTTATTATTTTTTTCAATTTTATATCCAAAATTAATTTTTCCGGCATCAGTAAATTTAAATGCATTATTTAAAAGATTATCAAAAATCTGTTTAAACCTTTGCTGGTCTGAATTTATAATAATTTCAATATTAGTTTGTTTATTATCGTAATCAAATTCAATTTTAGAATTAGAATATTGAGAATATGTAATGTAAAGAGTTTTTAATAATTTATTCGCATCAAAATTTTGTTTATAGATTTCAATTTTTTCTACTTCAATTTTGGATAAATCTATAATATCATCAATTATATTGAGCAAGCTATTTCCACTATTTTTAATTATATTATAATATTTCTCTTTTTCATTTTCAGGTGTATATGGTTTACTCAATAAATCAGCAAAACCGATAATAGCATTCATTGGAGTTCTAATTTCATGACTCATATTTGCAAGAAATGCTGATTTTAAATTATCTGATTCTTCGGCTTTTGTTTTTGCTTGTTTTAAGCTGTTTTCATAAAGTTTTATTTCTGTAATATCTCTGCATATAGCAAATATCTTATTTTCTTTATTTTCACTTTCTAACAAAGCATTAATTAACACATATGTTTGTTCGCCATTAGGATGAACATAAATTGTTTCAAAATCTGTAATTGAGCCTTCGCCAACACATTTTTTAATTGCATTATTAATTTCATTTTCGCATGATTCAACTGACCAATCAATCATTGAACGACCAATAAGTGAATCAACTGAGCTAAATCCAACCATTTTTAAATATGATTCATTAGCATCTATCAATAAACCTTTAGAATCAAGAATAACAAGACCAGTATTAGTTTTTTCGAGAATATAGCTTAATTTTGATTCTGTTTTTCTAATTTTTTCTTCTGCATCTAATTTGTGCCTGATTTGTCTCATTGTTCGTTCAAGCATCTGAACAGACAAATTTGCTTTATTGATATAGTCGCTTGCTCCTGCTCTAAGTGCATCAGTAACAACCATTTCACTACCATATCCCGTTAAAAGAACAAACTCTGCTTTGCAACCAATATTTTTAAATTTTTTTATTACTTCTATACCATTTTCATTGCCTAATAAATAATCAATAATTATGATATCCGGTTTGTTCAAATAGCTAATCGAAATGCCAGAATCGCTTGTTGATGCTGTAAATATTTCAATTTCCCTGGAAACCTCAATTTTTCTAAAATATCGTTTTAGCAAATTTTGGTCAGCCGGATTATCGTCTATAATTAATATGGTACATTTATTTTCTTTCACAATTTATTATTCTTTTACAAATATAATTATTTTTGTTTCTTTGGTGGTAAAAGACTTAATGTAAACCAAAATTCTTCCAATTTGTTAACAACATCAATAAAATCATTAATTCTAACTGGTTTGGTTATATATGAATTAGCTCCAAATTTGTAAGAATCTAAAACATCATTTTCTTGATCAGAAGTTGTTAGCATTACAACCGGAATTGTTTTTAAATCAGGATGTTGTCTTATTTCTTTTAAAACTTGTTTTCCATCTTTTTTTGGCATATTAATATCCAATAAAATTAAATCAGGCCATGGATATTCTTCTTGGTTACTATATTTTCCTACGCCAAGTAAATAATCCATTGCTTCTTGTCCGTCATTTACTATTTGTAGATTTGTATTAATTTTCCCTTTTTTAAATGCTCTAACTGTAAGTTGCTGATCTGCAATATTATCCTCAACAAGTAATGTAACTGCAATATTATTTTTATTATGTTCCAAAGTGTACATGAGTTTATACTAGTATTTATTGAGCTTTATAATAAATTTTGTACCTATATTTTTTTCAGATTCTAAACTTATTGAACCATTATGCCTTTCAATAATTTTTTTGCAAATAGCTAAACCTATACCAGTTCCTTCATATTCTTCTCGAGAATGCAAGCGTTTAAAGGCTGAAAAAATTTGCATATGATATTGTTTTTCTATTCCAATTCCATTATCGGAAAAGTTCAAAATATAAAAATCATCATTTAACTTGGTAGTAATTTCAATTATTGGTTTTTTTTCTGATTTAAATTTTAACGAATTGGTTAATAAGTTTTGAAAAACACGACTTAATTGAACAGCATCTCCTTTAACGATAGGCAAGTTACTATATTTTACTTCTGCTAAATTTTCTTCAATTTTCAGTTTTAAATCTTTAACAATATTAGACATAATTACATTAAGATCTACTGCTTCTTGTTCAAATTCTACTCTTCCGGCTCTTGAAAGTTGCAATATATCCTGAATTAAAGTATTCATTCTTGCGGCAGCATCAGTAATAAAATTAATATCTTCACTAGAATCTTTATTTAATTCATCGCCCAAATCTTCTTTCAATAAATCGCAATAACTTGTTATCGTTCTTAAAGGCTCTCTCAAATCATGACTTGCAACGTAATTAAATTCTTCAAGGTCACTATTGTTTCTTTCTAATTCCTTAATATAATATTTAACTTTTTGTTCAGCATTTTTTCGTTTTGTAACGTCAATTGTAAAACCACCAATTAATGTTTCTGTTTTATGTCTTTTTATTGGGAATTTCCATGTTTCCAAAAATCGTAGTTCGTTCTTATTATCATATAATGAGTCCTCCAAATGAAAAACATTTTCCAAAGCCTCAATATCGCCTTCATTTTTTAATTGTTTTCTTTCTGAAGGTAAATTTGATGTAATATTTTTATCAACCCAATAATGTGCATCAAACTCATCAATTAAAAATTTATTTACATATTTATAAGTATAATCTGCGTTTTTAATAAAAGCTCCGGCTGGTAACATTTGCATAAAAATGCTAAATTGTTCTTCTGATTTTATTAAGGCTGTTTGAGCTTTTCTCGTATTTGTCTCATTTTTAACTATTTGCTCAAGCATTTCATTAAAACCTTCATATAAAATACCAATTTCATCATCAAAAAACTTATTAATTCTAATTGTGTAATCGTTGGTTTTAGATATTTCTTGTGTTAAACTTGCAAGTTTTAATATAGGCTTTGTAATAATATTTTGAAATGAATTTGCCAGAAAAACAACAAATAAGCTCATTACAAAAATAATTATCAGCATTAAAAAAAAATAATCTTTTACTTTTTGATTTAAATACTCGGTTGTAATTAATAAATGTAAAGTGCCAAAAAATTCTCCATCAGCATGAATAGATTCATAAATATGTAACTTATCGCCACTAAAATTGAAGCTTGAATTCTTATAAATAAGATTTTTTCTTGAAGCTTTTTTATTTTTATATGAAGCAAAAAACTTACCTTTTGAGTCGTATAATTCTGCTTTTAAAACAAATGGTTGTGTGTTTAATTTATCAAGTGTTTCAACAGCATCTTTTGTATCGTCAAATGCAATTGCATAAATTAAATATTCTGAAATAAGCTTTGCAGTTAAAGAATTTTGTAATACTAAATCATTTTTAAAAGTTTGTACGTTATTTATTGATATAACAAAAAAACTAAAAATAACAGCAAACAAGCTGATACTAATAATTATTAAGCTTATTTTTGTTTTTATCGATAAATTGTAAAAATATTTCATATTAAAATACTATTTATAAACTTTTGAAGCGTTAACCAATAATCTGGAGCTAATATGCATATTTGATTTTTTTGCTTCTTTTATATTTATATTAAATTGAATTTTTGAATTTCTTTTAAACATATTTATCATCACACCTCTATTTGAATATCCTTCTGTATCACCAATTATTAATATTGGTTTTCCACTTAAATAATCTATAATTTTTGAAATTTCATGTTTTTCTGAAGATGAAATAAATACTAAATTCGGATTTCTAATTTCTTCAATATTGTCAACTTGTCTTAAAACTACTGTTTTATTTTTTATTTTTTTCTTTCCTGTTTCAATAACAGCTTTAAATTTTCCGTTAAAAGGATTGTCGCCAATTATTGTAATTACAAAAGGTTCATTTTCATTATTTACATTCGAATTCTCCGGCCATTCAACAAGAAGTGGAAAGTTTAAAATATATGCCATTTTTAAATTATATTCATCAACTTTTTGCGCATAGCTTTTATACTCACTATTAATTACGAAAAGTATAGTAAATATTATCCAAATCAGTAATTTATCTAATTTAATTTTATTGTTTATTTTTTTAATATTGTCCACTTTATTCTTTTATTACAAACAAATATAATATTTAATTGCATATTGTCAAGTCTGATTTTTCAAGTAAAATTTGTACTTGTTTTATAAATTAAGTTCTTTTTTTATCTTGTGAAAAAAAAAATGATAGTAAATAATACAAATTTAAGAGTCAGGTACGGCGAAACAGATAAAATGGGATATGTTTATTATGGTATTTTTGCCGAATATTATGAAGTTGGTAGAACAGAATTAATGCGAGAATTCGGTTTAACATATAAAGAAATTGAAAAAAATGGAATTATGTTACCTGTTGTTTCAATGAATATAAAATACTTAAAACCAGCTTTTTACGACGATTTTCTTACTATTAAAACAATTTTAGAAAAAGTACCTTCTATTAAAATTGAATTCAAATACGAAATTTACAATCAAAACAACGAATTACTAAATTTAGGCGAAACAACTTTGGTTTTTGTTGATGAAAAAACCAGAAAACCAAGAAAGGCGCCAGAAGATTTTATTTTAGATTTGAAGAGAAAAATAAACAATTAATACCGATTTGCATTCATAAATGTAATTTTATGTTAAAATTACAATGAATGCAGCTCGGCATAATACCAAGTAACGTTCAATTTCAATTTTATCTTTTTGAACGCAACTTGGTATAAGGCACAATAACTTTTAAAGAATTTTTTGTTAATACAGCATTAATTTTTTCATCAAATATTATTGGATCCCCGTCAATATGTCCTTTTATTTTATTTTTCGATTCTATTTCAACTTTATCAGATTTAATTAATTTGTAATATTTACATTTATGTAATTGCTTGTTATAAAGCATTATACCAATAAAAAAAGCTTTCCAAATTGGAAATTTTTCTAAAATACAAATATCGATTAAACCATCATTAACTTTTGCCAAAGGAGCAATATGAGCTTCATTTCCAAATTGAGAAGAGTTTGCCAAACTAATTAAAAATGCATTTACTTTTAATTCCTGATTTTCAGTTTTAACAAAATATTCGGCAGATTTATAACTAAAAAACTCTTTAAATACTAATTTTAAATACGAAAAAAAACCTCTTTTACCAAAGTCAGCAAATAAATGACTAATATGAGCATCAAATCCAATTCCGGCAACATTTACAAAGGCTGAATCATTTATTTTTATTGTATCTATTTCACTGATATTAAAGCTGTTAATCAATTTAACAGCTTTTTTTGTATTCATCGAAATGCCTAAAGACCTTGCTAAACCATTTCCGGAACCTTTTGGTATAATTGCAAGCGATGTATCAGTATTATTTAAAGATTTGCTTATTTCGTTAACAGTTCCATCGCCACCTACTGCAACAACAATCTCAATTTTGTTTTCAACAGCTTGTTTTGCAATTTCTGTAGCATGCAAAGCATATTTAGTATATTCAATAATTAGTTCAAACTTATTTTTATCGATATTTTTTTTAATAAGCTTTTCTAAGTTTTGTATATTTTTTTCGGATCCAGCAATTGGATTTATTATAAATAGTACTTTTTTCAATTTTAATTATATTTATCTAAATATCAATATAGTAAAGCTTAATTAATAAGGTTCTACTACCATTTTAGTGGGTGCTTAACCATGATGTAAATTTCAGTCAAAATTTACTATGGTTATTTGTTGATTTGTTTATCTGTTTACAAGCTGCATAATTATGTAGTGTAAGCATATATGACATAAACAAATAAACGTATAAACAAATAACCAATATATATTTTAATTAATTACCTACTAAATTTGCAGTATTACCATTAATAAATTCTAATTTAAATTTTCCAGCTCTTCTTCTTTTTCATCTTCAAAAATTAATTGTCTTAATTTCTGATATAAAAATGAAACTGTTAAAAGTAAAACTCCAAGTGAAATAAAAGCTGCAATTCTTCCCCCTTCAGACATGCTCCAAACATCTTTGGCAAAAAGTTTTAATAAAGTAAAAAAGAATATAAATAATGAAATAATTCTTAAATTTTTCATATTGGTTTTCATTCCCAAAATCATTAATACAAAGGCAATTACGCCCCATAAAATCGGCCAAGCTATTAAATGAGATTGCCTTTCAATTTCACTTATGCTTTCAGTATTCGAACTTATATATAGTAAAATATTATCTATATCAACGCTTAAAACAATTATACCTACAATTATTGAAAGCCATATTGCTATATTTCCAAATATTTTTTGTTCTTTTAGCATTATACTGATATTTTTCCATGTAAAATAGCAAAGTACAATTACCAGAAACGAATTAAAAAAATGAAGCAGACTAAAATTATTTTGAATTTCACCTAATAAATATCTATCTCTTACAGAAATATACTCAGGAATTACATTAAAAACATATATGAATATACTAAAAAATGTTATTATTGTAATGCCTTCAAAAATATATTTTATTTGTTTTTTGCTAGCCCAAATTACAATTACTGTTAAATAAAAATAGTTATAAAGCGAAACAGCAACATTTGTAAGTTTCTGATATTCATAATAACTACTAACCTGATAAGCAATTTCCAGTAAAAAACTGATATATAATGACACAATCAGGAAAACTACTAAAATTAATTTAAATGATTCGGCAGATAAATTTTTAAATACAGAAATATCGTCATCATTTTTTAATAATCGTATATTAACAACAATAGATAAAATAGTGAATATACTGGTAATGAATCCTTTATTTAGAAATAAAGTTAACACACTAGCTTCATATGGAGGATTAATATAAACTTGATTCCAATCAATTATTAAGCTTATTATCATTAAAAATATAACAATAAATGAGGCAATTTTCAATAATTTTAATCCTGATTGCTGACTTAACCATAAAAGTAAAACTGATTCTACAGCCCAAAACATTGTTATATAATTTCCGTTTAATTGAACTGGTGCAGTTAAACTAACAAAAGTTAAAACTAAACCAATTAAAAGAAATACAAGGTTTTTATCAATTTGCTTTCTTTTATATAATGGAAAAGCAAAACCGAAATTAAAAACTCCAAGAATAACTGTGAATATTCCCATAAAATCATCATTAAACTTATCAAATAGAAACATTCCTGCGGCATAGTATAGAAATGTATTAAAAATTACCATCAGAAAGTCTAAAACAGAAAATTTCCTGTTTTCTTTTAGGTTGTTTATGATATTCATAATAAAAAACACCAAATAAAAAGCAGTTGCAAAAATTAAAGCACCCTTAAATGGTAATTTCATATCAATATTCGATGAAATCATCCAAATCATAAACAAAATAACAGTAAGAACAAACGAAATTATATTAACGATATTCCATTTTTTAAAATAAGCTAATACAATCATTCCAATATCTAATATTAATATATATGAAAAAAGAACGATATAATTTCCTTCGCCGGTACTTAAAGATAATGGAGTTGCAAATCCACCAAGAATCGCTAACACGGCTAACTCTTTTCTATCATAAACAAGAGATAATAAAATCGCAAATACTGTGATAACAACCATTAAAGAAAATGCTTGTACTTGATTAAAAAGCAAATATAACTGAAATCCAAGCGCTATTGTGGAATATAAAACTGCTATTCCGCCACCTGCAAGAACAGAACTAAAAGCAGTGTATGTTTTTCTTAAATAATGTGCAATTCCAATTAATACTCCACCACTAAAAATTCCAATTGCAACTCTACCGGCATCGTTTATCCAGCCTTTTCCAATTGCATATTGTACAAAAAAGAAAAGCGACAAAACTAAAACAACAATTCCAATTTTGTTTATAAGGTTTTCACCAATAAATTTCTCAATATCTGTTTTCTGTCTTATTTTTTTTGCTTTTACATATATCTGATTTGCAGATAATTGCTCTTTATGTTGCTTTGATATTTTTTCAATATTCTCTTTTGATTTATATTGGTAAACATTTTCCTTTTCAGTTGTTTCTTCAACTATTTTTTCTTCTATTTCTTCAATTTTTTCTTTAATTAAATCGTCTACTTTTATTTCAGATATTTTTTCTTCATACAATACATTACTATCAATAGTTTTAACATTTTTCAAATCATTTGATAATTGGTCTATTTGCTTTTTTATTGACCTGAAATTCACGCCCAAAAAAGATTTTAAATTAAGAATAATAATGAAAATTGTAATAATAAATATAAAAACCAGAAAAACCAGAAAAATTAAAAATTCAGTCATAATTTTATAAATAAAGTTTAAGTTTTAAAGTTAAATCAATAAATTGAAACTAACAAAAACAGAAAAAAATAACTTGTTAAATTTTGTTATTTATTCGCAAAATAAATCATATTATCTATTTTTGCAATAAATTTAAATTAAGTTATACTTAAACTCCAATGTTCAATTTAATACGAAAAAACAAATATTTTCTTTGTCCATACTTTGGTATTATTCTCATAATCAGCATTATACTATTAAGTTATTCAAAATCTGAAATACATCTATTTATAAATAAATTTCATAATTCTTTTTTCGATTTATTCTTTAAATATTACACACATTTAGGCGATGGAATTGTTGTTGCTGTATTTATTTTTATTTTACTTTTTATTAAATACCGATATGCAATTATAACTGCAATTAGTGGTATTTTAGCAATTATTGTTGTTCAATCATTAAAAAGATATATAATTCCTGATGTAAACAGACCCGAATTATTTTTTAAAGGAATACATGAACTTTATTTTGTTCCTGATGTTATAACTCACACATCACACAGTTTTCCTTCAGGACACACAACTACCGGATTTTTAATATTTTTTATTTCAGCTTTAATCACAAACAATAAATTTCTTAAATTCTTGTTTTTAATATTTGCAATTCTTATTGGATATTCAAGAGTATATTTATCGCAACATTTTTTAAACGATGTTTATTTTGCATCAATTTTTAGTATAATAATCGGTTTCTTTACATTTTTTTGGGTTTCAAACTGGAAAAATAATAAATTAGATAATTCGATTTTAAATTTATTTAATTCAAAAATATAATTTATATTACTGATTTATAACAGATTAACAACAATTGTTTTTTATGAAAAACATATCAGCTAAACAAGAAAATTATATAATTCACATTTCAATTATCGTAATTTCGGCAATATTTTTTATTCCATTTTTAGGAAGCGTTCATTTATTCGATTGGGACGAAATAAATTTTGCCGAATCGGCCAGAGAAATGATAGTTACAGGAAATTACTTATCTGTTCAAATAGATTATGTACCGTTTTGGGAAAAACCACCACTTTTTATCTGGATGCAGGTTTTAAGCATGAAAATATTTGGAATAAATGAATTTGCTGCACGTTTTCCTAACGTAATTGCCGGAATCGTAAGTCTTTTATTGTTTTTCAATATTGGTAAACGACTGTATAACAATAAGTTCGGATTAATTTGGGTTTTAGTTTATTTAGGCTCAATTCTACCTTTTTTATACTTTAAATCAGGAATTATAGATCCTTGGTTTAATTTATTTATTTTTTCTGGACTTTATTTTTTCATATTATATAGTAATAAAAAAACCAAAAAACCATTGCTGATGATTTTTATATCGGCATTTTTAATTGGATTATCAGTACTTACAAAAGGTCCTGTTGGATTTTTATTGTTTGGATTAACAGCATTTATTTACATGGTTTTAAATAAAAAGTACAAACAATTTTTAAATTTAAAAGTAATTTTAATTTACGCTGTAACCATTTTATTTGTTGGCGGATTTTGGTTTATTCTTCAAATTTTAAATGGAAATTTCAATATAATTGTCGATTTTATTGAATATCAAATTAGGCTTTTTAGCGAAAAAGACGCCGGACATGGCGGATTTATGCTTTATCATTTTGTAGTTTTATTTTTTGGCGTTTTTCCGGCATCAATTTTTGCATTAAAAGCCTTCAAAAAAAGTACTGATATTAATACAGAACAAAAAAACTTTAAACAATGGATGCTTATATTGTTTTGGCTTGTTTTAATATTATTTACCATTGTAAACACAAAAATTGTGCACTATTCTTCATTATGCTATTTTCCATTAAGTTTTCTTGCTACTTTGGTGATATACAACACTTTAGAAAAAAATGAAACAATAAAAATCTGGATAAAAACTTTACTTGTTTTTGTTTCTTTTATTATTGGAATATCAGTAATAGCAATACAATTTTTTGTAAAATATAAAGACAAAATTATAAATTCAGGATTAATTGACGATGAATTTGCAATAGCTAATTTGCAAGCCAATGTAAATTGGTCAGGTTACGAATTTTTAATCGGAATAATTTTAATTTTGGGCGTTATTATATCTATATTTTTCATAAAAACGACTAGATATCAAATAATTACAATTTTTTCAAGCACATTAATTTTTGTTAATCTCACATTATTTTTTATAGTTCCAAAAATTGAAAAATATAGTCAAAATGCTGCAATAAGCTTTTATAAGGAAATTTCGAATAAAGATTGTTATGTAAATACATATTATTTTAAAAGCTATGCGCAATATTTTTACACAAAAAAGAATATCCCAGAAAATAAGAATTCGTATGATTTTAAATGGCTTACAAGCGGGAATATTGATAAACCTGTATATTTTATTTGTAAAATCACAAGCGCAAAAGAATTTTCAAACACTTTCACAAATTTTGAACAAGTAAAATCAGAAAATGGATTTGTATTTTTTTTAAGAAAACCTTTATAAAACTTATATTTTAAATTTAATAAAAATGATAAATAATAAAAAAGTAGTAATTGTTCTTCCGGCTTATAACGCAGCAAAAACAATAGGAATTACGTATAACGAAATACCACACGATATTGTTGATGATGTTATTTTAGTTGATGATTTAAGCACAGACAATACTGTTGAAGTTGCAAAAAATATCGGAATAAAACATGTAATAACGCACGAAGTAAATAAAGGCTATGGAGGAAATCAAAAATCATGTTACAATAAAGCCCTAGAATTAAATGCTGATATTGTAGTTATGTTACATCCTGATTATCAATATACTCCAAAGCTTATTCATTCAATGTGTTATTTAATTGCCAATGATGTTTATCAAGTTGTAATTGGTTCGCGTATTTTAGGAAAAGGAGCTTTAAAAGGCGGAATGCCTTTATACAAATATATTGCAAATAGGTTTTTAACTTTAACACAAAATATTTTAATGGGACAAAAACTTTCTGAATATCATACAGGTTACAGAGCTTTTTCAGCAGAAGTTTTAAAAAGCATTTCTTACAATATAAATTCTGATGATTTTGTATTTGATAATCAAATGCTTGCGCAGATTTTTTATGCAGGTTACGAAATTGCTGAAATTACTTGTCCAACTAAATATTTTGATGAAGCTTCATCAATAAATTTAAAAAGAAGTATAAAATACGGTTTAGGAGTTCTTGGAGTATCTTTAAAATACTTTTTTCAAAAATTAGGAATTGCAAAATACGAAATTTTTAAAAAGAACTAAAAAACAAAAAAGCTCAAAGGTTAAAAATAAAACTTTGAGCTTTTTTTAAAACTTAAATTTCAATTATTTATATTGAAGTCTGAATTGTAAAAAATGAATAGTTTTTAGAAATATCTCTAAATTCATAACTAAGCTTATTACCAGATTTTAATTTCATTTCAATAATACTTAAGTCTGGTTTGTTTATTTCCTCTTTTTCAAAAAAGCCAGAAATATTTGTATAAAATTTTAATAATTCACTTTCACTTAACTTATTAACAAAATTAATTTTTTCTTCTAAAACCTCAATTTTAGAAGAATGTATATAGTTTCCGGCTGTAAAAAATAATGTATTATCTTTATTACTTAGTAAAAAAATTCCCGGATTATCACCAACAGAATTATCATCATCATTAGTATGATTTTCGGAATAATTTACAATATTATGAAGCATTTCAAACATTATTTTATAAATCCGCTTTTTAAAATCAACCGATCCATGCACCTGAGCATCAATTATTGGCAGTAAATTTATCAAATTATCTCTGTCAAAAGTTCCGTTAAAATTCAATAAAATATCTTGTTCTAATAAGATAGCATGCATTTTTTTTATCTTCTCAAAAGAAAATTTACTTTTCTCGTAATTTTTCTTTTGCTCAATTATTCTATCATCTAAAGGAATTTCTGTTCTTAAATAAAAATATGAAAATACATCATTTACTTTTTGAAAATCATATAAAAGCTTATTTTCAGTTTTTCTGGCCATTGCAATTAAGCCCAAACCTGCTCCGCCTTTATGCGAGATTTGCCCAGTAACAAGCATTTCTTGATAATAAACTTTAAGCTCTTGCTGATTTAATCCATTTACTTTATCTAATTGCCCTTTTAATTTAATAATATTTTCGTTTTCTATTACATTTCCGGTAGTTACAAAATATCTTCCATCTCTTTTTTCTAAAACTAATATTGCTGATTCTTCACTAACAATATCTTTTACCTTATCCTGATGCTTTGTAATATTTTGCAGACATTCTACCATAACAAAATATATTTTCTTTTTAAGCTTCTGAGTATCAGGAGATTTATCAAGATAAATTTCTGCAAGATTTAATAAATTAGCTGTAATTTTTTGAGTAAATTTTCCTCTGTAGATATATTCGTAGTTTTGTTTATCAATTCCTTGAATTAAATCATAAGCTAATTTTAATTGCATCTTATTAGTATTATTTGCTATTGCAGTCTTTTCCATCATTTTTGCAATAATATTAAAAATCTTTCTGTTATAAAATAAAATAAAAATTATGAACTTTCAAAGTTAATTATTTACTTAAATAATTAATATTAATCTTTTAAAATTTTCAATCATTTATTAATAAGACAATTAAATATAAATTTATGTTGCAGATAATCAATTTTTAATTTTTCAATATCCCTTTTTCATAAATTTCAGTTCTAAATAATTTTCCTTGTTCATCAAAAATTTTCCATTCACCATCTTTTAAATCATCAAAATAACTGCCTTCTTCCCAAATATTTCCATTTTCATAGTAGAATTTCCAATTCTCTATTGATTTTCCATTTTTGTATTTTCCTATTTGTTTTAATTTACCATTTCGATAATAAACTTTCCACTCTCCTTCATATTTATCATTTAAAAATTCACCTTCTGTAAATAATTCATTATCAGCATAAAATGATTTCCATTTTCTGATTTTCATGTTTCTCAAATATTCGCCTGTTTGAAAAACATTTCCATTTTTATGATAATCTGTATATTTACCTTCAATATTATCATCTCTATAAGAACATTCCGATTGTTTTTCGCCTGTTTGATAAAAAGAAACAAAGTTACCGTTTAATTTTCCGTTTTTATATGTCGAAATTCTTTCAATTTGACCATTTTTATAATATGTCCACAAAGTATCAACAAAGTATTTACCTAATTTTGTTCCTTTATAATTTAATTCGCCTGTTTCATAATATTTTTCCCACAAGCCATTATTTATACCTTCTTTATATTCAATTATAAATCTGTTATTTCCATCTTCAAAATAACTTATTGATATACCATTTAAATAATCATTTATATAAATAAATTTTGATTTTATATTCCCGCATTCAAAATATTCAAAAAATTCGCCTTCTCTTTTTGAATTAATATAGTTTCCAATTATCTCTGTTTCACCTGTTTCATAAAAAGATTTATATAAACCATTGCGCAAATTGTTTTTAAAGCTAACAATATTTTTTAATTTTCCCGATTCGTAAAATATATTCCACTTTCCTTCTAATTTATTATTCACAAAATTTCCTTGCTGATAAACATTTCCGGTTTTATAATAAAATTTATATTCACCATTCTTAATTGTGTCATTATCAATAATATCAGCAAAATATTCTTCTTTTATAAATTTATTATCATCATAATAAACAAATATTTTATCAGATTGTGCAAAAAGAGTATTACTAATATAAAAAAAAGCTATAAATAAAATAAGAATTTTCATTTGGTTTCCATAAGTTTAATATCTAAACTTTTAATACATAAATAAATCATTAATTCATCAGTCTACAGTAATCATCATTTGAGTTCCTTCAAGATTTGCTTTTGGCCCGTAATCTAATATTGCGGCTAAAGAATAAGTTCCTTTTGGCAGTGCATTTTTATTAAAAGACATTATAATTATTCTTGGAGAATCTGGAAATACCTGAAATTCAATCACTTGCAAAACATATTCTTTTGCATTAGATAAATCTGAGGCCAACAAAGTAACCTTACAATCAGAAATTTTATCTCCCAAATTATCAATATTAGCTGTAAAGGTTCTTATTGTATCGTTAATATTTGTATTTTCTGCTAAACTTGTAATTTTCATTTTATAATTTACATTTGATCTAGGCGATTGTATTGCATTAACAACAATTTGCCCTTGAACTAACATACCGGTTTGTAGCTTTTTATCTGCCAATGAAGCAGTTTGTTCAGTAGTGCTTCTTACATTAATGTGAGCCCATTTTGTTGAATAATCGCCAACAGGTGCTTGTATGCTAACAATAACTTGTCTGCTCTCATTAGGATTTAATTCAAAAAAAGGAGGATTAATACTTATCCAATTAACTAATGAATGCTCGGTGCTTGCAGGTGGCATAATAATTTTATTTCCCTCTTTATTAATAATATAATCAGACAATACTACAGTAAAAGCAGACTTTTGACTAGAATGATTTATTATATTCATAGGAATTGTTTGAGTTTGCCCTGGTTCAGCATTAAAATTCATTGTTGCAGGAGATATTTCAAAATCCTGGCTATTTATATTATTTGATAATAAAAATATCATTATTAAAAATGTCAATTTTAAATATAATCTTCCTTTCATCATTTATTTAATTATTAGTTTGAAATTTTTTAATTGTGAATTATTTAACTATAATTTCCACTCTCCTATTTTTCTTTTTAGCTTTTTCTGATTTACCTGGTACTATAGGTCTTCTATTCGAATAAGATTTTGATTCTACTCTATCTTTTGACAAACCGTGCATAGTTAAATATTTTTCAACAGCTTTAGCTCTTCTCATAGCAAGTATTTTATCTATTCTATCTTTTCCACTATCATCTGCATGTCCTGCTATTTCAATTGTAACATTTTTATTTTTATTCAATATATCAATCAGCCTGTCAAGTTCAGGATAGGCATTTGGACTTAATCTAGTTTCTTTTTCATCAAAGTTCAAATTATTCATTGGTATTTTTTGTCCAGGTTTAAAATTTTCTGTAAATTCTTGTTCTTCTTTCTCATTATATAAAATAAATGTTTTATCTTCTGCGCCTGAAGATGGTTTGCTTAACATTAAATCTTTTGAAATATTCTGTATAGAAATAACTTGTTCGATATACAAATTTTCTACATGAATATTATAACCAGGTGCATTTATTTCTATTCTAAAATGATCTCCTGCAACATAAGATATTGCATAATTACCATTCATTTTATTGGAAATAGTATTAGATATAACAACGTTCGTTTTATTATCTACAATTTTAACGCTTGCCTCAATTGGTTCCAAACTAATGGCATCTCTAATTTTCCCTGTTAAAGTGGTTTTTTGTATAACTTTTAAATCTTCTAATTTTAAATCATCAGTGTTTACATCATTCTCAAAATTTATTTTTCTTTTCTTTTCATCAAATACAAATTGCACTTCAAATTGTTTATATCCGTTAAATTTAACAATAAACTCAGGTTGCTGTAAATCAAAACTTTCATAAAAAATATTATTTATTTTTACAATATAATGATCAGCAACAGGTGTATAAAGAATAAAATTGCCTTGTTTATCGGTTAAAGCTGAATAAGAATGACCTTGAGTATCTTCTGCAATTACTCTAATATTAGATATGTCCATTTCA
>JAFGWC010000013.1 GCA_016937695.1 Bacteroidales bacterium | reverse complement strand
CTGCAATTTCTTTATTTATTAAACTTCCGTTTCGTAATCCGGCATAATCTTTTGCAGATGAAAATTCCCAATCGGTTTGTTTTTTTACAAGATTTGCTTTTACAGGGTTTTGGTGTATATAATTAAAACAAACTTGCGGATATTGTTTTTCGGGAATATGGATATTTATTTGTGTTATACCACCATTATTGTTTATAAAAGATGGTGTTTTTCCTTTTTGACAGTTAACGCATTCGGCTTTGGTTGCTTCTCTGAAAAGTTTACCTGTTCTGTTCATCTCTTTATTTACAGCTTTGGTATATCCCATTAACAAGATACCTATTGATGCGTTAAAGGTTCTTTTAGTCTCGGCGTTCTTGTAAGTCTCGGCGTGTCTTGAAGACACACCGAGACTTGCTGCTGGTAATTCTGTTTCATTTACCAACACCATTAAATGGAAATGATTTGGCATTAAGCAGTATGCCAATATATCGCCATAAGGCAATACATATGTTCTTATTTTCCTAAGAAAGAATAAATAATTTTCTCTGTTAAAAAATATCTTTTGCCTGTTATTTCCTTGATTGTAGATATGGTATATGTAGCCTTGTTCGAAAACCATAATATTTTTTTCTATTCACGGTGTGTTTTAAAAACACGCCGTGAATATTAGTTTATAAAAACCACTAAAATCTATCGGCAATTACTTGTAGTTGACGTATTAAATTATCTAGCTCGGTGTTTGATGTCATTTCATATTGCATTGGTAAAAACATAAACAGTTTTCGCATCGATTCTTCAAAACTTTTACGATTATCGCTTGCAGAAGATACTTTTTGTATTTCGGCTTTATTTTCAGAATATTTTTTTAATGATTCTTCAAAATCGTTTTGTGCTTGTTTTAAAAGGTTGAACCATTCGGCAGCATTTAAATCTTCAAGCATACCGTTTGAAGTATTTTCTATTTCGTTGATTATTGATATTAATGCAGCCGTTTCGGTTTTATATGCTGCTCTATGAATATTCTCTCCTTCTTTATTTAATATTGCAATAATTTTATTGGCATTTTCTTTTTTAGCATCATCAGGGTGATACCTGAAATTACGAAGATGGCCTCTGAGGGCTAAAAAATAATTATCGCGCAAAGAATCTTTCTGAGTTAAAACATCGGCACTAATTTCTTGTTTTTCGATAGAGTTTTTATATGTTTGATACTTTTCATTAAAATTATCGACATAAAGTTTAATGCCAAGTTCTTCGGCATTGTAATTTGATAAAAGTTCTTTTATCCTTGTTCCAAGCGTAAAAAGCTCACGAGTACCGGTTCTTGAAAATGATAATGTAATCATGGTTTAAATTTTAAAATTAATAATATAGTTAACTATTAGCACAATTGTTTTTAAGGTTTTGATTGTTTAAAACCGATAAAAACATTGTATTGTACCCATTGGGATTGTTTAAATTTTAAATCTTTATGATACTGAAGCCTATATTTGTATAAAATTAAAAATCTTTATGCCAGCGTAGGCTACATTTGTATAAAACTAAAAAATATTTATGTTAGCGCAGGCTACGTGGCTGCCAAATTGCCGATTTTTGTGTTTCTGTAGGCTACAGGACTGCCAAATTGCCTGTTTTTATGTTTCTGTAGGCTACATTAATACAATGCAAAAATGTTTGCTTAAACCGTAGGCTCTGTTTACTTTAAAATATTGTTTTTTTTTATGTTTAATTTGTTAATATTCGCCAACTTTTACTATTTGTCCTAAATGATTAATACGCACTTTAACTATTGCGTTAACACCATTTGCACTTCGAATATTAATAAATGACACATTTTTTAATTCTTTTTTTTCTTCAACATTAGTTTCTAAATGATGTCTAAACACATAATTTTTATTAGAGATTTTCTGCACCCTAAACAAATGCTTACTTATTAAACTTGTATTTTCAGGGTTTAATAAATGTTCTTCAGGATTAAAATCATTAGCAGGAAATACGAAATATTCGTTTTGTTTCATTGTAAATTGAAATTCCCAATCAGGATGTTCGGGATGTTTTTTCCATATAATAGGCTGCTCTGTATTTACACGGGCAACTGCCTCGTAAAAAGAAACTACTTCTTCTTGCAAATTACCTTTTGCATCTTTATAAATGGCTACATGGTGATTATTACCTGTACTAACAAAATCAACTGCTTGTTTTTTCCCTTCATTATCTAAAATTGCTTTTCCGTTATGGTCTTTTTTATAATGCAGGGCTTCTACATTATTAACACCTGTTATAGTAACTCGCTTAATTGCAATACCTAATTCGTGAGGCTTAGGATTATTTTTATCTTGCCATTCACCCTTTTCTTTTGGTTCAATTAACCAAATAGGGTTTTCTTCAAGGTTTACAAAAGCTTTTTTTGCATCACCATTATATTTATCTAATCTTTTTTGTAAAATTCTTTTAATTCCAACATCAATTACCCTTTCTATCTTTAAATCAGAAGTTATTTCTTTTCTTATGGTATATTGCGGTTCTGTCCAAACTAATTTTACTTTTTCGGGTACAAATTCAGCATTGTCGGTGTGACTTTGAGTCACGCCGACAATATTTATTAAAATTGGATTTTTAGCTGGTGAATTTTTACCGCCAAACGCTTTTTTAGAATCGCCTCCAAATTCTTCAAGTCTTTTTAATAAAGCTTCTCTATATTTTTTATTTGCAACAGAATTAATTTTTACCAAGTCGAATGTAGTTCCCACCTTCTCTTCTTTTGTAACATATTGTTCAATTTTTCCGTAAACAGTTTCTTTATGCAGTTGGCCACGTGGTGTTAATTCAATTTTAGGTTCTTCCTTGCCTTTAATTTTATTTTTGTTTCGGGTAAATACCTTGTTCTTTGCTTTAAACGAAACTAAAATGTTTTCTAAATGCTTTTTAGCTTCTGCTCTTAATTTTGTTATAGGTAAAGGTGGATTAAAAAGAAACTTGCCGTTTTCTTTATGTAAATATTTTTGTTCGATACCGTAAACTTCGTGATACTTTTTATGAGTTTCGTTTTTTCGGGCGCTCATATTATTTAAATATTGTACGTGTTCATATCTGGTAAAAGCAACTGTTAATGCATCCATTGCATGATGGCGATGGTCATTTCGTTTTGTCCAATCGGTAATTTTAGGAATATCTTTACCATCTTTACTTTTTTCGTAATAAGTTAAACCAAGCTTATTATATTTATCCCAGTTTAATTCCTGCAATACATTTATTAATTGCCAATCTTCTCGCAAACGGCTTGTTATACTTCCTGTTGTTGTATTCACAGTTCTAACAACTTCTTCAAGCATTTGTTTTGCTTTTTTAGCAATATATTGGCTGTTTCTTAAATCACGTTCAATAAATCCATCCGGTAACTCAGTACCTTTCATTAGTAATTTATTGTATTTAGATTTTTTTATTTTATCTTCTTTTAATAATATTTTAGCATTCTCAATGTATCTGTTATAATCTTCTGAGTTTTCTCCATATTTTTCTATTATAGCATCAATACCCGTTTTATTGCTTTTTTCACGGCTGTTAAAATCTCTTGTTGCCAATGTTTTATTTGAAAAAGAATCGTCAAACAACATAGCTTTTGGAATTATATGTTCTATATCAAACTCTTTACTAAACAATTTTTCTAAAGAGACATAAGTATTGGTGTAAATGGTTTTGTGCCCCAGTGGTTCTAATTCTTTGTATAGTTTGTATTTAACAATATCATTTTTTGTAATCCTTACGCCTTGACTAAATGGATGTAGTTTTGCTAATTCCTGTCTTATTTTATCATGCTCTGTATTAGCTTTATTTATATTATTCGTCATGTCAGCACGTTCAGAAGCACTATTTTTTAAGTCTCTTGATAGTTCTATACGAATTTCATCAGGTTTACCCAGTTCATCGTCTTTAATAATAGCATTAATAACATTTACTAACTGATTTAATATTTTTTCAACAACAGGATTACGCAATGAATTTTTAGGCAATAACTCTAATACATCTTTTAATTCTCTTTTTTCTCTTTCTTCTTTTGTTAACGATGATGAATGATTGTATCCGGCGTAAGTACAGGCCACATCGTATGTGTTACCGTCTTTTAATCCGGGCAGTATTTTCCTTATCGCTTTTGTTGAAAGACTTCCATAATCATCTTTTAAGGAGATGTTTGCAATTAATTTAGCATATTCCTGTTTAAATCCGAATTTTTCTTTAATAGCTTTTACTAAATTTTCATCTCCGGTTCTTGAATTATCTCCTTCGAAAGAATAGAGTAAATGCCAAAGCTGCATTAATGGTTGTTTATCAAACTCATTCCCGTTTAGTGTACTGTTTAAAAGTAAAACCTCTTGTTCAATTCCTAATTCTGCAAATTTCGAAGAAATTTGGTTGTTAATTTCTTCTGCAGATAATTTATTAAAATCAAATGATTCGTTTTCAAGCTTTAAAATTTCACAATAAACCTTATATAATTCAGCATTTGTCTTGTTTCCATCAAGTCCGTTCTTATAATTAAGCTCATAATCATTTGGTTTATCAATAATAACCTTCAATATATCAGAAGCCGACATTTTTTCTCTGATATTAAGTTCTTCAAATAATTTTTCTTTTAATTCAATATCAATATTTTTAATTTTTGTTCTCTCAGGAATATATTTTAATTCAATATTATTGATATAACTCCAAATTTTAAATTCCTGAAACAATGGTGATGATTTGGGTATTGCCTTATGATACTTTTCAAACTCACATTCGCTTATTAAATGCTTTTGAGACTTTAATCTGCGTTGATAAAAAATAACTACATCTCGAATTTCAATTTTTAATTCATCTGTTAATTCAGGATAGAATTGTTTTTGAGTTTCCCATATTCTTTCTAATTCATCCATATAATCCTGACGATAGAATACCTGATTTTTGAGCTTTGCATGTGGATTAGTTTTTAACTGATTATAAAGATACTCGCCAACTGTAAAATTATTAAAATAAAGTTCTTTACTTCTGTCGCTAATTGCACCTAAATATCCGCTTGATGAATTAATATTATTATTTATCTCAACAATAACATAAGCAATCTCTTCTTTTGATAACTGTTGACTTAAAGCTTCTGTTCGCCATTTATAAGATTGTAGCTTTACTTCATCTCTTTTGCCTTTATTTTCGGCTGTGAAGATTTGGTATTTACCAAGAAAGATTTTACTTGTTGCCTGTTTGCCTTTATCCTTTATTTGCTCCTTAAACTCATCAGTTAAAATATCGGCGTGAAATTGCTTTTGAAAAGTCCAGATTCTATTTAATTCATTTTTCAAATCAGAACGATAAAAATCAGTAATGTATTTTTTACCTGAATTTAATAAATTATATACATATTGTCCTGGAGTTAAATTATTTTCGTAAAGTTCTTTTGCAATTGCCATTCCGTCAATAGCTGTCCCTTCTTCTTCCGACTTAGCTTTACGACTGCTTTTATATCCTCGCTTTTTGTTAATCATTAAAAGTACTCTGGCTAAATCTTTTTTTTCGATTATATTTTTAGCTGCCTCTGCTCTTAACTTGTATGTTAAAAAAGTATTGTCTTTGCCCTCTTCACTTAAAGTTGAGTTATCTGAAATAAACTTGTTCTTTTTAAGAATTTCAATTAAAGCTTTTCTTCGTAACTGATATCTGTCTAAGTTCCTTCTTGCACCACGCTTTAATGTTCTATCTGCATTAATAGAAGTTGCTTTACCTTTCTGGAAATCTGTTTCTTCATCAGTAGTAAGAGGTATAACTCTGACACCTATTTTTTTAATTTCCGTTTTTTCGTGTTCTTTTTCTGCTTCATAAACATATGCCCATCCAATTGATGTGGTTCCTAAATCAAGTCCTAATATTTTTTTCATTGTTAATCATTAATTTTTGGGTTCGTTATCATAAATTCTAACGGTAAATACAATTAAAATAATTTTGAAAATCGAAAATTAAATAATATATTTGTTTCACAAAATGAAGCAATTCACAATAAGGATTTTTCCGTTGTGAAAACATTTGGTAAGCCTCTCCGCCTAAGTGGGAGGCATTTTTTTTGCCAAATGTTTCATAAACACATTATAAAAAGATTAAACTATTCGTGAATAAAACATTTAAATCGGCACTAAATTTTAATTTAGTGTCGATTTTTTTTATGTCTCAAAGTCATTTTAAAACTTTCAATTCTGTCGAATTGTCATATTTAATGCATTGGCACATACTTTGAAAAAGCCTTTCGGTGAAATATAAATTTTAAATCAAAAAAAATAATATAACAATGCAAAAAGGAAACATTAATGTAACTACTGAGAACATTTTCCCTATAATTAAAAAGTTTCTCTACTCTGATCATGAAATTTTTCTTCGTGAATTAGTTTCTAACGCTGTTGATGCTACTCAAAAGCT
>JAFGWC010000055.1 GCA_016937695.1 Bacteroidales bacterium | reverse complement strand
ACTTTTTGCCCATCAAAAACTGTGTTTTGGCCTTCAATTATGAAATAAACATCACTATATGCTTCATCAATTCTAAAATATTCATTATTTTGATCTTCATTAATTATATATTTTTTATCAAGATAATTAGCACTTTCATCTTTTTCATTGTAATAATAGAGAGAGCCATCTAGCTTTTTTATTCCTTGATTGAGAATATAAACATCATTTATTTTTTTATAAGTAATTTTTGTAAGGCAGTACATTCCTGGTCTAAAATAAGTTAAATTATCTTGAAGTTTTGCTTTTAAAATAAAGACTTTAGCTTGTGGTTGAATATATGGGTCTATGGAAATAAAAGTTGCCATTGTTTTTAAATTTGATTGATCTTTTTTAATTTCAATTTCCAAATTGTTTTTATTATTTAGAAAAATATCATAGTATTTTTCTGGAACAGCTATATTAACTATTTGAGAATCTAAATTTGATATAATAGCAATTGGTGTTTGTGATGTTGCAATATTACCTATTGCTAAATCTGCGGCTATTACTGTTCCTGATATTGTTGATTTGACATTACAATATTCTCTTTGAACTTTTATTATTTCTAATTGTGCTTTAGCTCCATCCATTTTGGATTTTATTTCATCAAAGTTTTGAGCTGAGGTAGCTTTGTTTTTATATAATGCTTCAATTCTATCATAGGTTTTTTTATATGCATCGTAAGCTGCTTGAGCTTGCAATACTTGTTGATCAAGTGTTGTTGAATCGATTACTGCAATAATTTGATTCTTATAGACATAATCACCAACTTTTATATTATATTTTAATATTTTTCCTTGTATAAAGGAAATTATTGGAATGTATTGACTTGCTTCTATATAGGTTGGAAATGTAATTGATTTCTCAATTGTCCCAAGCTTTGGTTTTTCAATTACTACAGTTTTTATTGGCGGGGTATAAATTGCTACATTTGAGGTTTTTTTTCTATAATTTATAATTAATATTAAACTTGTTAAAATTAGTCCCAATAGTAAATATTGAAAAATTAGTTTTAAAATTTTAAACTTTTCTTTTGGCTTTTTGTTCATGTATAATGACTCCATTAACCAAATTCAAAAAAATATTTAACATTTTGTAATTATAAAAAACAGAGCAACTTAATTAACTATTCTTAGAATTTTTTATTAAAAATTTTTGCTTACAAGATTCTAGTTATATATAGTGTAAGGCCCTAAATTTTCATAAGTCAAGTTTTCAAAAATGCTATATTAAGTGTGAAAATGATACATTTGTTTGGAAAAAGCGATATTTGCTTATCAGAAGATAGCTTTTTAAATTTATGTATTATTGTGTATTTATATTCATATAACTACATAAATGTTAAAGATAAATAAAATTGAAAGATTTTTGATTAAAGTTTTTTTTATAACGAAAGTTTCTTAAAATAAATATTATTACTTGTTTAATTTATTTTTTTATTTTCTACTAAAAAACATTACTTCCAATCCTTGTTATTATTATGGTATTATAATAATTAACAAATATATTAGTTTTAGTATTTTATATATATTTATAAATATCACTAAATAAATAAATACTACTATTATAAATTAATGAAGTTTTATAGGAATAAAATAAAATATGAAATCTAATGAAGCATCCATGAAAGATGTTGCTATTTTAGCTGGGGTATCAACAGCCACAGTATCTCATGTTATAAATAATACATGTAATGTGAATGATAAAACTAAAATGAAGGTAACAAAAGCCATTAAAGAGTTAAATTATAAAGTTAATCCTACTGCAAGAAGACTCAGAACTGGCAATTCAAAAATTATTGGTTTTGTTGTATCTAATTTAGCTCATTATTTCTATCAAGAAATTGGTGCAAAAATAGAAGAAATATTAAATAAAAATGGATATGAATTATTTTATATTAACTCTCATGAAGATCCTGAAAAAGAAAAACAACAGTTAGAACTTTGCAAATTAGAAGATTTTGCTGGAGTAATTGTTGTTCCAGTAAATAATGATTGGTCTAATCTTAAGGATATTTATGATTCAAAACCAATAGTTTTTATCGATAGAAAACCTAAAAATGTAAGACGTGATGTTGTTCTTATTACCAATACTCAAAGTAGTTTTAATTTAACTAATTATTTAATTTCTAAAGGAGCTAAAAAAGTTGCATTTATTTCTCCTCAGTTAGATAATACAATGCAATTAAGATTAGATGGGTTTAAAGATGCTATGATTCAAAACAATTTATCAATTGATGAAGATTGTATTATTTTTACTAAGCATAAGCCTAAAACTTATACAGATCTTGCTCAAGATGAAGAATGGAATAGAATCCTTGATTATGTTATCAATGAGAAAAAAATTGATTGTATTATATCAGGTAATGCTCTTTTTGCTTTTGGCGCAATCTCTTATTTTAAAAAGAATAATATTAAATTACAAAAGGATTTGCTTTTTGGAACATTCGATAATGCTTTCTGGATGATGAATTTAGATCAAGAGATTGTAGTTATTGAACAAAATACAAAAGCTATAGGAGAGAAGGCTGCTTCAATTTTATTAAAAAGATTAAATGGTGAGGCTTTTATTTATGATGATTATTGTATTGATACAAAACTATTAACTCTAAACGATAAAGCAGATAAATAAGTTAAGAATAAAAAATATATTATATTTTTTATGATATTTAATTAATTTATAATTGTAAAAAAAGAAGAGGAAGATTTTCTTCCTCTTCAATTGATATTATATGAATAGTATGAAAACTATGCATTTAAGATTAAATTGTTAATGAATTTTTCTTTTGGAAGCAATCAAACCCAACAGCAACAATTAATACAAGACCTTTAACAATTAATTGCATATAAGTACTAATATTCATTAATACCATTCCATTAGTAAGTACTCCAATAATTAGTACACCTGCAATTACTCCACTTATTTTACCAAATCCACCTGTAATAGATACGCCCCCTAATACTACGCAAGTAATTACATCAAATTCATATCCAAGTCCTGCAGTAGGTTGTGCTGAGTT
>JAFGWC010000012.1 GCA_016937695.1 Bacteroidales bacterium | reverse complement strand
TTTTTAATGTTATTATTCTCAGTATTGGGTTATCTGTTTCTTTTACTTTCTTTAATACTGTTTTTAATTTATCTGAGTGTTTATCTTTGTCCTCTGAATTTAAGAGATTAACAGCTTCAAAACACTGTACTATTTTATTGTTATTCACACTATTTAAATAAGATATTGATATATTGTCAATATCATCTGTTAATGAATGGTATGTTTTTTTGCTTGTTTTATCGTAAACAATAATGTTTCTTCTGCCTTTTTGTGAAACTACAAGCATAATATAAGCATCAATTACAAAAGATCTTTCAATCCAAGCTTTATCCATCGATCTTGATTCTGCATATCCAATATAATCCCATCGATAATCTTTTGGAAATTTATACTTTCCAAGCAATAAATTGTAGTATGGCTTACAATTATTTTCTGAAATATTGAAAATTATATCTTCTTTAGGAACAAAATAAAATACATTATTGTTAAAAATAGAAAAGTCAGGTATTTCTATGAACATATCAATATATTCAGTTTTTGCAAAATCGACAGGATGAAATTTATTAATAATTTTTCCTTCCTCGTTAAAAATAGATAACTGATTTGTATCAACGCTATTTCCTTTAAAAAAACATGAAGGTTTATGAGCATATATTTTTGAGTTGTTATAAACAAAACCTACATTTGATTTTAACTTTATTCCTTTAGAATAGCTATTATCGTATTTAAATTTTATAATATGTTCTTTATTATCGGTACTAATTAATATTTCCTCTGTATTCTCATTAAATGATACACTTCCAATATTACCGTATTCTCCTGGTCCATTTCCTGATTTTCCAATTTTTTTTACAAATTTTCCATCTAAACTAAACAAATACAAACCTTTATTATTCATATTAGAAATAATTATAATATACTTTTGAGTAATTATCGCTTCTATTGAGCCTAAAAGACAACTATCATTGGTTTCAAGTGCGACATAATCTACTTTTGATGTTATTTGACTCAGCTTTATACTATTATCATTAATTATTGCTTCTTCAATATCTATTTCAATTAATTTTGTATTAAAATTACCATTGCTTGTGTTGCAATTAAATAATATGATAACACTAAAAATTATAAGTGCTTTTTTAAATATCTTTTCCATATTTTTTATTTCTGTAAGTAAAGAATTAAATCGTAAATAGCATTTGGATTTTCATTATCTAAAAATTCAACCTTTCCTATATTTCCTTTCTCAATATAAATTACTATTGGTTTATTTACAAGTGTCAAGCTATTATAATTATTATATTTAACCAATGTATCAATAAAATAATTTTCCGAATTTATGATTTCTTCGTTCTTTAATTTAGTTAATATTACTTTGTAATTTTCAGGAAAACACTCAAAAACTACCTTTACAGGATAGTTTTGATGCAGCATTTGATAAGCACTTACCATAGGATGTGTATTACAACTAATACAAATTGCAGGTGGTATTATATAATACGCTTTGTATTTTTTCAAATTTTGCTTTTCGTTTGCTCTAATATTCTTCACAAACATCATATTGTCAACTTCAATATCATTTTTGCATTTAACAAATAGAAGTAAAATTATAAATATGCCAATTTGTTTCATAAAATATTTATTTTAAACAATGTAAAACCATAAGTGCTTTTACTAAAATCATAATAAATAACAACTAACTCATAATCAGTATCTGTTAAATTATGATAATTTTTATCAGTAGGTAATACTACTTCACCAATAAATTTAAAGTTTTTATCCAAAACTATTAATGATTTTTTTCGGGTATTATCACTTGATTTTCCATAATTTATATTTGGGAAAACAGCAAGTCTGTAATATAGTTTTCTTCTCCTATCATAAGATATATCTCCATAAGCATAATTTTGTTCATAATACTTCATATATTCAGACTTTAACTCTAAAACTATTTCTTTTTTATCAGAATATGGTTTTATTGTTTTAAATAAAGAACTGCCACTTTTAATTCTTTTTTTTGTTCCTTTTTTTGTATCATAAACAAATATATCATGACAGGCAGGATAACTTACCACAATTTGTTTTAATTTGTTTATTGTTATGTATGGAAAATAATAACGCATAGCACCCCAATTATAATTACGGTAAATCTCAGGAAACTCGGTAAAGTATTCAAATTTACCTGTTTTTAAATTAATTTTACCGCCACTATACAGTTTGTCAATAAATTTTTCACCCATTTTATATGCAGAAAAATAAAAATAATCGCCAATAAGAGTATTTCTATCAGTTCCATCTAAATTACATGTAGGGTGACCTGATTTTATACATGATAAAATATTTTCAGATTTTTTTGGAGTTAAATTATATGTTTTAATTATTTTACCTCTATAAGTTAAATACATTGTATAATTATCCATCCAATGAAAAAAAACTAATGAATCTTTACCTATATTTGCAAAATCAATGTATTGTTTTGAATCTTTAATTTCGGTTTTATATTCATCGTAGAATTTTCTTTTTTTAATATCATATTTTTTTATAATATTGTTACCTGGTGACCAACAAATTAAATTTTTCCCACTACTTGAAAAAAAAGAGCCCTGTTGTAATGATTGGCTAAATATTTCCTCAATTTTGACTTTTGACTTTTTATTAAAATTTGAACTAACGGACTGTCCTTCACATCCTATAGTGTTATAAAAAATAATTATAATTATGAATTTTAAAATATGCTTTTTTGAATATATATTCATTTTATTTATATTTGAATTAATTAAGCATTCAATAATTTTTAAATTATTGAATGCTTTTATTATTAAAATTACATAATCCAAGTCCCTCTACAATCTAACCAAGGTCCTTCGCCACAGGCGAATCCTACACTTATTGGATAACAACATTTTGTTCCACCATGAACACAAAATGAAATCCCATCCTTTTCTGCCTGAACTGTTTCAAATCCAATAAAAGAATTATTTTCATTATTTCCTTGAAAATTTAATAACATTGCAGCTATAGTTAATATACTAGTTATTATGATTTTTTTTATATTCTTTTTCATTTTTATTTATTTTAAGTTTATAAATTAATTTTATGCCTGTTTTTATATTTTAATCTATGAAGTAAACAGCAAAAAAGTCATAGTATCTCAAATAAATAATACACCGCTCCCAAAAGGGAACTACCAAAATTGCAATTTAATTGTAAAAATTTGTGTGCTCTTTTTAACGGCTTCAGTCCGCTTAAAAGCTAGGTTTATGTATCGTGTTTGAAAATTTTCAAGAGATTTGTAAGCACTAAAAAGTATAGAGAAAACTGCTGGCTGATTTCTCTCTCTCTCTCTACAAACAGGATGTTTGCAGACATTGAATATCTATGGTTATAATATTCTGTTTTAGGTATCATAGGTTTAAATTGACGATATAAATGTAAGTAAATATTTTTTTATAATCAAACTCATTTTTTTTATATCTTAAATGAGTCTTTGAATAGTAATTTTTAGGAATTAGAAACAATTAAACTATTTCTCAATTAGTTTTTCAAATTCAATACTTATGTTTTTATTCTCCTTAAAATCATACAAAGTAAGTTGCTGAATTTCATAATAATATTTCCAAAAGGTATATATACTTATAATATACTTTTCTTGCGCTGACTGCCTGGCTTGCATCGAATTAGTAACTTTTAATACGTCTGCTTCACCAAGAAGAAATCTTTTTTTTGTCAACTGATAAGATTCATTTGCCAAATCATTTGCTTTAGCAGCACTTTGAACAATTTTTGCTTGTAAATTAAAATCAAGAATTTTTAATGATATATTTTGTTTAAAATCGCTAAGCTGTTGTTTGGATTCTATATAAGTTACCTCTCTGTTACTCTGTGCCATTTGCTTTTTACCTTTTCTATTACCCCAGTCTAATATCGGAATTTTTATACCGAACACAAGCACTTGTTGGTCTAAAGGATTTATATATGCTTCTGGTAATACTTCAGCATTTTGATTAAGTCCAAAACTTGCCATAAGGCTAGCACTAAAACGATTTTCTTTAATTGCTTTATCTAAATTACGATCTGCCTCAATTTGATTTTGTTTGATACCAATAATATCGGGATTAGATTTCAAGGCAATTTCAATGGCTTGTTGTTGATTAATATAAAGGTCATTTATTATAGAAGGAGTAATTGGTGTCTTATTTGTAGTATTTTCCAATCCTAGAAATGAGTTCAAACTAAACTTGGCTTTTTCGAGGTTTTGGTTTGCCTTTACAACTTCAATTTCAGCATTAAATTTACTTAATTCTAAATCTAAAAGTTCTTCTCTTTGAGTAGATAGAATTGCAAATTTTCGCTTACCAACCTTATAAAGTGTATCTGCTGTTGCCACATTACTTTCAGCTATCTCTTTTTGAATTTTTACCAATAATAAATTAAAAAATAAATCTAAAGCTTTAAGTTTTGTTTCTTGCATTGATTGAATATACTCTTGCTTTGCCTTTTCAAATTTTAGAGGAGATAACTTTTTCGCCCATTTTTGTTCATTAAACCCAAAAATAGGTTGATTTAATCCTATCCTGACCAATGTAGCACTAAAAGTTGTTACTTCATCTTCGGTGTAATTTACAAGTCGTGATAGATCACTGTCGATATAAACAGTTCCACCAGTATATGGAATGTATTGACTTAAAGCTAGATTAGCATAACTTTCCATTGTCTTTTGTTCTCTAAAAATATCAATATTTTGGTCAAAATCATAACGTTTTGTCATCATTCTACGAAATTCTATAGGCTGTAAATTTAAGTCGAGCGAAGGCAATTGTGTTGCTTTAAAAGATCGATACTCCCAATAGTTAGCCAAATACATATTTTTTGCCTTGAAAGCATCAAGTGATTGCTTTTCAGCGAGATTTATTATTTGATCAAGGCTTATTTTTTCTGTTTCCTGAGAAGACATTGAAATGTAAGCGATTAAAAACAAAATAACCAGCACATGTTTAGTCATTATAATTAGTGTATTAGTCATTAATTTTTAATTAGTTATTATATAATTACATTACTCCCTCTTCTATTTCTTTTCAATAAATAATAGAACAAAGGAATAAAATATAGACTTACTAGTGTCCCTATAACCATACCTCCAATAATTGCTAAAGCCAGTGGTCTTTGTAAATCAGAGCCAAGTCCACTAGTAAACAAAAAAGGTGTTAGAGCTAAAATAGTTGTTAAGCTGGTCATTAAAATTGGTTTTAATCTTCTGTGCCCAGCTTCAACCAGTGCATGTATTAATGAATAACCTTTTGTCATTAATTGATTTATGGTATCTATTTTTAGGATCGAATCATTAATAATGATACCACTCATCACAACAATGCCAATAAGGGACATTAGGTTTATTGTTGCTCCAAATATTTTCAGAAACAGGAATGCTCCAAAAATATCTACTGGTACTTCAAATAATACAATAAGAGGCAGACTTAGAGACTCAAATTGTGAGGCTAAAATAAAATATAAAAGCAATAAGGATATTAATAAAATAATTATTAATTGCTTAATTAACTTATCATTAGAAAAAATGCTGCCTGTAAAACTTACTTCAAACTGTTTGCTTTGCTTTAATGTTTTTCTGATAGTTTTTTGCAATATTTTAATATCACTTTTAAGTTCATATAATTCAATTGGGTAGTATTCACCTTCCTGTCCTGCAATAATAGTTTTTATATCATAAGCTCTTTGTTCTGATAAAAGATTTCGTATTGGTATTAGTTCACCTTTGCTATTTGGGATCATCGTTTTTTTGATAATATCTTTTATAAGCTCAGACCTTTTACCCATAATAACTGGAACAAATTCATTATTATCGGCAATTAGAAACACATTGCGTTCGTTAAAAGCACTTTTTAATGTACTATAAACTTCGTTAAAAGAAATATCATACAATAATAATTGCGCCGGATTTGTTTGTAATATCATAAATTCCTTAAAAACTGGATTAGGGATAGTATAATCCGGTAGTTTTTTGCGAAGCAGTTTAATATTTTCTTCAAGAAAATAATTTTGTTCATTTC
Organism: Bacteroidales bacterium; assembly: GCA_016937695.1. Taxonomy (GTDB): domain Bacteria; phylum Bacteroidota; class Bacteroidia; order Bacteroidales; family NBLH01; genus NBLH01. The sequence continues at coordinate 42,842 of JAFGWC010000012.1, read as the reverse complement.
CAAATTCTTGAACTGGCCTTAGTCGAGCAATCAATGGCGCTTCATTGTCAGCAAAAATAACATTAAATATATTTCCAGCGTCTTCAAAAGAATACGAAGCCGTTTTGTAATTATCATGTAAAAAATCACGAATATATTTTTTTATCTTATTCAGATTTTTAGATGATTTTGATTTAATGTAGATTAAAGATTCTGCTGAAGATGCTTCATTATTAAAATCGAGAAGAAATTGCTGATTACCAACCATTGCAGTATAATGTTCGGTATATTCCTCCAAAGCACCCATTAATAGTTTTACCCGTTTATTATTTTCATCAATGTGTATTCTTTGATTCCAGTCAATCTTTAACATAATTTCGTCTTTTGTAATTTCAGGTAATTGCGATTTATCAATAAATGGATATAAAGCAATTGCAGCAAGAATAAAAACTACAAATAGCAAAAATGCAAAAAGCTGATTCCTCATAATTAACCTAAAACCTTTTGAGTATAGTTTTTCATAATTTATTCGATTAATTTTCTCAAGCAATTTAATATTTTTTTTCTTATCCTTTTTTTTATACAATAGTTTATAATAAACTGGTAATAAGGAGATTGACACAACCAATGAAATTATTAAACCAATAGAAATAGCAATTGCCTGTTCATAAAACAAAGCTCCTGAAATACCACCAATAAAAATTAAAGGAATAAAAACTGCACAAGTTGTAAGTACCGAGCTAAGCATAGGACGAAATACCTCATTCGTGCCGTTTATGCACGACTCTTCAAGCTTGTTTGATCTTTGGTAGTGCTGCGTAATATTATCTATAACTATAATAGAGTTATCTATCATCATGCCAATACCAAGTATAAGACCTGAAAGCGAAATAATATTAATGGAAATTCCTGCAAGGAAAAACAACAACAATGTAATAATAAGCGATACAGGAATACCAATACCTATTAAGAGTGGCGATTTAAAATCTTTGAGAAAGAAAAACATAACTAAAAATGCCAGTAATGAACCTAAAACAAGGCTTTGTTGAAGGTTAGATAAGGTATAGTCCAGCAATTTTGTTTGATCGCGAGTAACTTTAAATTCGATTAATGGATAATCAATTTCAAATATTTTTATTAATTCGTGTAAATTATTTTCAATATTTTGTATTTTTGCATCAGACTGTTTAATTATTGCCATCGAAATTGAATGCTTACCGTCAGATGTAATTAATCCCTTAGATTTCTGAGGATGTTCAACAATATCTGCAATATCTTTTAGTTGAAATAATCGTCCGTTCTTATTAAAAAAAATGTCTTCAATATCTTTTTTATTCTTTAAAGAATTAGTAAATCTGATGTTGTACTGATATTGACCATCTCTTATCAATAAACTTCCAAAATTTACATTGTTTTTTTTAATGATTGCTTCAAGTTCAAACAAGCTTATTTCAAGGCTTTCAAGTATTTTAATATTTGGTATTATTAATATTTCGGAAAACACTTGCCCGCTAATGTCAACCATGGCAGCTTCAGGTAGTTGCTCTATTCTTTTTTTGATAACCTGCCCAGAGAAACGACTTAGTTCCATAAATTGTTCTGTAACAGGAAATAAATCTTTATTTGTATTATCAATTTCAAGTTCTTCTTTTAAAGTTAGGTTAAGATAAAAAACAGGAATATCGGTTACACTTGCTTTTATTACTTTTGGCCGAGTGGTACTATTGGGTAAATGCCCCATTGCTCTATCAATTTTTTCATTTACTTCAATAAAAGCAAAATCTATATTAATACCATGTTCAAAATCAAGATGGATTAGCCCGTTTCCATCCTTAGTTTCGCTCCTAATATCATGTAAACCACCAAGCTGCATTAATTGTTGGCGTAGTGGGTTTATCATAGTATTTTCAAGTTCGCGCGCCGGACTGTCTTGTTTAACTACTTGAACAGTAATTTTGGGAATATCAATAGAAGGTAATAAAGAAACTGGTATTTGAAACATCGCTATTATACCAAGTATTACAATAGCCAAAAAGCTCATTGAAACTGCTATAGGACGGTTAATTAGGAATTTTACCATGATTTTAGTAAATTGGGATATTGGTGGTTGGTATATTAATCATTTTAATAATTAAAAGCTGTTTGATTTTTGTAATTTGTTAATTATAAAAATTAACTTTTTCTTAGATTTAATATGACTAATAAACTAATTCCCAATTTCAACTTCTGAATCATGAGCTAAATTAAGATTGCCTGATATAATAATTGTATCGCCAACATTTATTTCTGCTCCCCTGTCTATGTTTGCATTTATTGTATAGGAATTACTATTTTCAAATTCAGTTTTTACATAAGTCCAGAATGCTTTACCGTTGATGTAGCGGAATAGGACTTCCTTGTTTTGCCTTAATACTACAGCTGATTTTGGCACAACCATTTGATTTGGAATTTTGTTTTCAATAATGACTTCTACGTTCATTCCTTCCATTAAATCACCTGAGTTCGAAATTAGAGCTTTTATTTTTACCATTCCGTTTTCTTCCACCACCGGGTTAATTTCATTAACAAATCCGCTGTAGATTTTCCCACTAGAAAAAGAATGTATTTTTACAGCTTGTTTAATTTTTATTTGCTGCAACTCTTTTTCAATTAAAGAAAATTCTACTTCAAATTTACTATCATCAATTAAAGAGCAAAATTCTTCGCCGGAATTTACATTTTCGTGTATTTTACATTTAAGATTAGCTATAATACCTGAAAAAGGTGCTATAAGAGTTAAAGTATTATAGTTATAACGTGCAACATTCAATTCATTTTCAGAAGAACTATAACCTGAACGGATATTAGCAATTTCTAAAATATCTTTAGGTATTTTAGAAGCACTATCTACTTCAAAACCTTGCCCAATTAATAATTCCTGCCGGGTTAGATTTGCTTTTTTAAATTGCAGAATAGCCTGGTCTAGCTTTTGCTGAGCTTTTATTTTGTTGGCGCTAGCAATTATACTTCCCTTTTTTACCCAAGAGCCGTTTTTTACATACAATTCTGTAAGTCTTTCACTTGTTTCAAATTTTAAAATACTCTTTTGAAAAGCTTTGAGTTTACCATTACTGACAAGTTCTTTATTAAAAACTGCTTTTTTTAAAACAATAACATCAACAATGTTTTTTTCATCCTGATATTGTCTTTTTTCAGAATTGTCAGCAGCATTGCCATTCTGAAACTTGCAAGAAAACAAGCTGGATATCAATGCTATAAATAAAATATTTGTCAATATTTTTTTCATGATTTTTTTATTTATGGGTAATTATAAAGATGTAAAATCCTTTAAAAATTATTCAAATCATTATTCTGGAATATCAAATACATAAAATGGATTTTCATCATTAGTTGTTACCAAATAAATTTTACCCCTTTTTTCATCCACACAAAAATAGCCCCACTTATCAAGTTTAAACTTGCGTTTTGGGTTTCAATTCCAATCAAACTCTTCAATATGAATATAATCTATCCCTTTTTTAAAGTCGTTTCCTACTTCAATAGGAGTACGCCCACTGTAAGAGAGATAAACATTTTCACTGGTTTGAGATATTTTCCAGTAATAAGTTATATTTGTGGGTGCTAGCATAGCTTTAGTATTACCAGATTTAGTCTTATTTTGGTCAAATATCAGATGACGTTCTTTTTTGCCATCCAGACTTAGGAATTTTATTTGTCTAAAATACTTACATGCATAAACCATACAGTCTTTATTAAAATTTACCCCAAAACTGCCAATATAGGCTGCCCAATTTTTATATTTCTTATCAAGAGCTAGGTTTTCATTTCAGTTTCGGGTTCCACAGAATCTGGTAATAACCTAATTATTTTTTTACCCTTATCTGATGCCCTAACATATAATAATTCATTTTTTGATAAAACATGGATTTGTTTTTCTGCTGATGCTCGAATTTTGCCTTTTGGAAAACCAAAAGTGCAATTAATTAATTTAAAGTCATTTGTAAGGTAATAGAGCTTTTCGTTAGTTGGCGCGTATACGTAGCATAATTTATCCTCCTCCTCGGTTTGTACAAGATTTGGATAAACAAATTCATCGGGGCCTACTCCTTGCACACCGCAAGAATGTACTAATTTAAATTCAGGAATTGAAAAAACCATAAACATGTTTTTATTCTGAATTGTTTTAAGAATCAAATAGTCATCTTTAAGGATCATTTCCACTTCTTTTGGTTTAAATATTTGATGCAAATCAAAAGCTTTACCAATTAATTCTATTATTTCGCCAAAATCATCTTCATATATATTTATTGTACCTTCCTTTAATTCAGAAACGGTAGATTCCATATTAATTAAGCTATCACTAATTTGGTTATTAGTTTTGTGCTCTTCATCATGAGAGTTATTATTACATCGGATAATCAAGAATAATAGAAACAAGATTAAAATTATTTTGTTCATAAAACTGTGGTTTTATTTAATAAAGGAAAAACCAATATATTAATTTACAAATTACAATTATCGATAGCTAAATTATAAATCATTTGGATAATTTACACTTCCTTTTATAATTAATTCTACAGGTGAATCTTTACCATTATAATAAACTTTTATGGTTTTAGAAAAATTTCCATAATATGATGTATCATACCTTAATTTTAATTTTTCCATTTTGTTTTGGAATAATTGGTTCTTTGGGCCATTCTGAAACGGTACAACCGCATGAAGTACTAACATTTTGTATTATTAGTATAGAATTACTTGAGTTTGAAAACTCAAAAAAGCATTCAGCATTTTCTTCATATTTAAGCTGTTTAAAATCAAATTCTATATTTTCAAATTCTATTATAGCATCATTGCTTTGAATAGAAGCTTCTGAACACGCAAAATTAATGAAAATAAAATTAAACAATATAGTTTTTTCATTTTTTTTATCGTGCTATTTACTAATTATTACTTATCATAAAAATTGATTTTATAAATATTAGAATTTTAGTAATATAAGTTAAAGATGGACTTTTCTGCAATAAGAATCACTAAAATTAAAGTATTTAATCAATCTCTAATTCACTGATTTCAATATCCTATTCCACTTTATTCCGTCATGATCATTTGAAAATAGCACCAAAACTGCCTTGCCAACTATCTGACTTTCAGGCACAAAACCCCAATAACGTGAATCCATCGATTGGTGTCGGTTATCGCCCATCATGAAATAATAATTTTGCTTAAAACGGTAGTTTTTTATACGTTTATTACCAATAAAAAACCCATTATCGGTTTTTATTATGGTACTATTTTCAAATTTATTGATTATGTCCGCATAAAATACATAATTTCTATCATTTAGTTTTATTTTTGAACCTTTTTTAGGTATCCATAATATACCAAAATTATCCTGTGTCCATTTATAAGAACTGTCTTTTGGAAAAATACCTTGGTGATATTCAATTCCCTTAATAGAAATAATTATAGAATCAACAGTTGATAAACTTTCAATAATGTTTTTTTTTCGCTTACTAATATTACATAATAAATATTTTACTTTTTGTTTTTGTATGAAAAAATTAGTTACATAAATATTTAAACTGTCTAATTGTTTAAGAACTAATGTTTGATCTGGACAATATATTTTATATTCTGATTTGGCTTTTTCAGGCAATATTTGTATTTTTTTGTTAATATACAATTTGCTATTTGTAATTTGCAAACTATCCCCCGCCAAACCAACACAACGTTTTATGTAAAACTCAAACATATTACCAGGGTTGTTAAAAACAACAATATCACCTCTATTTATTTTCGAATACCCAGATAAACGTTTGTTACCCCACTCATTTTTACCCAAATCTAATCTTGCATTATTATTTAAATACCAAAACAAATTTAACCAAGGAATTTCAAAACCTGACCGTGGCAAACGAGGTCCATATTGTAATTTACTTACAATTATTTTATCCCCTACCTTCATTGTATTATCCATTGAGGCAGAAGGTATAGTAAATATTTCAAAAAAGAAAAGTCTCGAAAATACACCCAACAATAAAACACTGATAATCACTAAAAGATAATGTAAAATACGAATCTTAACGATAAATAAAACTAACTTGCTTTTAGATTTAATAAACAAATATGCTAAACTTAAAAGCAAAAAAAGAGGAATTAGCCAATATAGATTTAGAATAATAAAAAATATTATCGAAACAATCAAAATAACCAAATATATAGCAGCTTTTTGCAAACCTTTGTTGGAACTTTTAGAAAAATATTCTAATATCTATTAAAACAATAATCTACATTAGCTTACCAATCTCTCTTATATACAATTCTTTAATCTTTATATTATTTAGAGGATTACCAACCAATATAATTTCATTATCATTTCCTAATAGAAATGTGTGAAATTGATAGTCTTCAGGCAAATTGTTTTCCTTTGCAAATTCACCATTTACATCATAATATACAATTTCAGAAAATTCAGCAAACATAAATTCTCTATCTAAAGCAATAATATCTTTAGGGTGATATATAAATATAAAATCAATATTTGGTTTTAATTCTCTTAATTCGCTTATAAAAACTTGCCAATTTTCTAATTTCATTCTACATCCTGTACAGCCAGTTGAATCTGTGTATATTACAATTTTTGCTTTCTTTTCATAAAAATTGTAACTAATGGTATCTTTACCTAGTCTTTTTGCCTGTAAGTTTTCATTGCATACTACTTTTTTTTGATAAAGTTCATTTAAGATTTGAGTAATTTTCTCTTTTTCTTTATTTTAATCATTACTACATGAAAAAACCATCAAAATTATTACTAATATATATATATTTCATTTTTTAATTATTAAGTCAAGAACTACATATCGGCAACCTCACCAATTTTAAAACTAGGACTATGCCCATGATTAAAATAAAAGCCCCATGGTGGTACACCTTTTTTAAAACCTTCTCTTTTCCTAATTGACATGCTACCACCTGTGCCACAGCCTATACATTTAACTTTTAAATCTATATATTTTAACCCACCTTCTTTGTCAAAGGAATACTTTATATAGTCGAGTTTAATTCCCTTTTTAAGCATCTTTTTTTTTATTTCAATTAAAGAATCTTTATTCAGTTTATTTGTAAAAACAACTTTTACTTTACCCATTTTTTTACAAATGTCTGATTGATCTTGACTTTTTGCAGAAATTAAAAAAAATGAAATAAAAATAACAATTAATAGATTTCTCATAATATCAATTTTTGTAAATTAATTATACATTATTTTTTTAGTTTTAATAACATAATAATAGGATTATCATTAACATTTATTTTACCTAATCCTTCAATTTCAATCTCGTCTTCTTCACCTAACTCAGCAGAAGGACTAATTACTCTAACTAAATAATCTTTATGCCATGGTTCACATACGATGTCAGATTTATTGAAATTTCTAATCCATATATCTTTTGGAAATTCTGTAACATCATTTATTATTTTATTTGCATTAAATGTTTTTCCACTATGCTTTAAAAGTAAAAAATGCTTGAATACAATAGGGAAACTATATTCACTGTTTGCATTCTCAGCTACATTTACGCAATATGAAAAAGATAATATATCTTTATTGTTTAATGTTAAAAAAGGAAGCATCGCTAAACCTTTATTTGCTGATGATGTAATAAATCGAATTTGTTTTTCTGTTGAACTTAAACCAATATCATCGTTTTTAATTCCTTTATTCTTGAAATCAACTTTTAAGATAGGTATTGACTCCAACTTATCAATTTCATAAAACGTATTATCAAACATCAAAGAAGCAAATAATTAATTTTCATCATTAATAATAAAGCTTTCAGAGAAAACACTATAATAATTATTATTAGTAACTATTTTTTTAGGAAATAGTAATTTTTCAATTTTCCCATCTTTACAAATTATAATATCTGCATTATTCACTTCTTTTGTTTTTTCATCTACAACATTATCAATTCTATGTGTTGAATGATAAACATAATTATCAATTTGTCTAATAGTATTGGATGATATTCTTTTTATATCTATTTTACTTTCAAATGAAAAAGATATATTTTTATATTTAATTACTTTACTTTTTGTATTGTCATGAATTTCAATATAATTCTCAGTACTATCGACAAAAAAACCATCAATAGCATTATACTCTTCAGGACCATTACCCTGTTTGACAAGTTTGGTAATAAATTTACCTTTTTTATCAAAAACAATAATAGCTTTTTGGCTATAATCGTTTAAGTATATGTATTTATTTCTTATTATTATTTCAAGTATTCTTCCTGTATAGCAATTAGAGTCAGTTTGCAATTTAATATATTTTACAGAATCAACAAATTCGGATAATGAAATATCTCGGGCATCATCAGGGTTTATTGATATAGTCTCTATTTTAGTTGTTTCAGTACAACTAACTACAAAAGATAATAATAAAAAAGCAAAAATAGATATTTGTAAAAGTGTTTTTTTCATTTGTAAAAGATATTTTAATTTAATAAAATGAACACCCTAAAAATGTGAATAAACTTAAATGTTACATCAAGAGCGTTCAATTTTTAAGTATATAAAATAATTAACCGGCTACGCAACCACCTCTACGAGAACATTCAACATAACTACAAGCAGAGCATGATATTTCACAATGTCTTATCCCAAACCACCCAGTCCAAGAGCATGATTTCGCCATTGTAGCAAATGCATCTGTATTCTCAATTATTAAAGCACTATTGCTATTATCAATATTTGTTTTGACATTTGTCCCAACAATAAGACCAAAAATTATTATTGATACACTTAATAAAATAATTTTTTTCATGTTTTCAAAATTTAAGATTTTTATTTTATATTATCGACATATGCATCCACGTCTATGACATTCAGCATTTCCATCGCAATTAGTAATTTCACAACTTCTAAACCAGCCAGTCCAGCTGCATGAAGACTCCATTTCAGCAAAAGCCACAACATTATCTATTACCAATTCATTTTTGTTGTTTTCAGTAGTTGATTGAATATTAATACCGCCAATAATTCCTATAGATATTAATAATAGTAGTGTTAAAAAAAGTTTTTTCATTTTTTATAAATTTAAAATTTAGATATTTTTGTTAAAACCCAGCAATTTACCTATTGACATATGAAATTGTCCATCTTTTTACAAGTAGCTATGGCTTTTTAATTAATTATCAGCAATGGCAACCACCACTTCTAGTACAACTTGCAGTATCTGTAGAACAATGAGCCTCACAACGTCTAATTCCAAGCCACCCTCTCCAGTTGCAATTATATTGCATTGTGGCAATTGCTTGTCTGTTTTCAATTACCAAAATATTTTTATTGTTATTTGTAGGTGTTTTTAGATTAACACCACTTATAAAGCCAATAACTAATATTGAAACTCCTAATAGAATAAGTTTTTTCATTTTAATACATTTGAATATTATAATTTTGATTTACTATCTCCTCATTTTTTATCTTTGCTCCCGAAGTGGGGGGCTACCAATGCTGGAGTTTAAATTCGAATGGATAAAGGTGTTTGTAAATGCCCCTTTCGTTTTTAATATAAAAAGGCAATAAATTATTTTTTGTTTCCTTTTCTAAAGTCAGCTTTAAATTGCTTATTAGTATATATATATACTAATAAGAGATAATTTAAGTAACTTAAGAATATAAGTGTGCAGTTTCTGCTCTATAAACAAGTTATTTATAGGCTTTGGAATACATTTAATATATTCGTTTTTAGGTATCATAGGTTAAATAGGCTGTTCAAAGGCAAATAAATTCATATGAATTTTTTATGTTATAAAACACATTTGTTTAAATTCGGCTTTTAAATAAAATAAATAATTATACTTTTTTAATGAAAATTTATTTGTGATAATTACTTCTTTTCAATAGCTTTATTTACATCTTCTATGGTAACAATTCCGCCTTCATTTCCCCAAGAATTTCTAATATAATTTACGACACTAACTATTTGTTCGTTTTCAAGATCTGAGAAAGTCATCGAACCGCCTGAATATTTAATTCCATTTACAATAATTGAATCTTTTGATCCATACACACTTAATTTTATCGACCTGATTTTATCTGCAAGCATATAATCAGAAGCGGCTAATGGCGGATATGTTTCATCAACTCCCATTCCATTTTCCTGATGGCAAATCATACAATTATCTCTATAAATTTGTTCGCCAAGAGAAAAATCAGTATTTTCAATTGATTTTGTTTCGTCTGTATCAATACCTTTGACTTCTATTTGAACTGTTTCTGCAATTTCAGAATTATTGCACGAAAAAATTAAAAAGCCAAAAACTATCAGCAAATATTTTAAAATATTTATTTTATCCATTTATTTTGATTTTTTTAACATTGTTCAATAAAAAAAACGATATTTTAATGAATTATAGTACTTTTTATTTTATAAATTTATCAAAAAAGCATCATATAATAACTAAAGATTTAAGTTAATGAAGTTATTTATAAAAATACTATTTTTAATAATAATATTATTAAGCTTTTATTATTTTTTACCTTCTAAAGCATTAAATAATAATACTAAAATTGAGAAAATACTTGTTTTGAAAAGCGAAAGAAAACTATTTTTATTAAATAATAACAAAATTATAAAATCATATAAAATATCTTTAGGATTTAATCCCAAAGGCGCAAAACATTTTGAGGGAGATGGAAAAACTCCCGAAGGCTTATATTATATTATTGATAAAAATCCGAAAAGTAATTATTTTTTAAATTTAGGAATTTCATATCCTTCGATAAAAGATATTAATTATGCTAAGTTTCACAAAAAAAAACCTGGTGGCGATATAAAAATACATGGTTTTAAAAATGGTTTTGGGTTTATTGGAAAATTTCATCGTTTTTTCGACTGGACAGAAGGTTGTATTGCATTGACAAATTCTGAGATTCAGGAATTATATAACAATGTTGAAATTGGAACTCCTATAGAAATAAAAAAATAAATTTATTTAAAAATAATAAGTTGCCTCAAAAAAATATAAAATATACTTTTGCGTCAAATTTTGAATATGAACAATTACAACGATATATTATCAATACAAAATTGGTTTCCACAATTAAATGACAAAAACAACATTTTAATAGCTGGGCCATGTAGTGCCGAAACCGAAGAACAAGTTTTAAATACAGCAATTGCAATTTCAAAAATCCCTGAAGCAGAAATATTTAGAGCCGGAATTTGGAAACCCAGAACCAGACCTGGATCTTTTGAAGGAGTTGGAGAAATTGGACTTGAATGGTTGAAAAAAGTAAAAGAAAAAACCGGTTTGTTAACTTGTGTGGAAGTTGCAACTGTTGAACATATAAAATTATGTAAAGAGCATAAAGACAGTGTGGATATTTTATGGATTGGCGCAAGAACAACTGTTAATCCTTTTTCTGTTCAAGAACTTGCTGATGTTTTATTGAATTGCAATAAGCCTATTATGATAAAAAATCCTGTAAATCCGGATTTAAATTTATGGATTGGCGCTATTGAAAGAATTTACAAATCAGGAATTAAAAAAATAGCAGCTGTGCATAGAGGTTTTTCGGCTTTTGAACCAAGTAAGTTAAGAAATATTCCTAAATGGGAAATACCTATTGAGCTTAAAATACAATTCCCTGATTTATCTATAATTAACGACCCAAGTCATATTGCAGGAAAGCCAGAATATATTGCTGAAATTGCACAATATGCTTTAGATTTAAATATGAACGGATTAATGATTGAAACTCATATAAATCCAAAAGCTGCTTTAAGCGATGCCAAACAACAAATAACTCCAAAGGAACTTTCGGAATTATTAAAGAAGCTAGAATATAGACTTCCTGAAAACGATAATCCAAACTTCAATAATAATTTAGAGCAATTTCGTTATAAAATAGATTCTATAGACCATCAAATTTTAGAATTATTATCATACAGAATGGATATAGTTGAAAATATAGCCAAATATAAAGCAGAGAATAATGTTTCTATTTTACAATTAAAAAGATGGCGTGAAATTATTTCAAACAGATTAAAATTTGCAGACGAGCATAATTTAGATAAAGATTTTGTAAAAACCCTTCTTGAATTAGTTCATACAGAATCGATAAAAAAGCAAAAAAGAATCTTTAATTTAAAAAAAGAGTCCTAATTTTTTTATTTTAATTCTTTTATTTCAAATTCATAACTTTCCATTATTGGATTTGAAAGTATTTCCTTACAAGCTTTATTTACTTTTTTAGTTGCTTGCTCTTTTGTATCTGCATCAATTTCTAGAGTAATATGTTTACCAATTCTAACATTTTCAACAGATTTATATCCAATATTGTGCATGCTTAAAGTTACAGCTTTTCCTTGTGGATCTAACAAAGCCTTTAATGGCATTACATTTATTTCAGCAATAAATTTCATTATTATAATAATTTAAATTTCTTTTTCATTAAAACACTGATTATCAACAACCTCACAATATTTTTTTGTCTAAAATATTATTAAATATTGAAAACGAAATATATAGTATAAAAATTATTGGAACTGCTAATACTTGCAAAGTAATAAACAATACTAATGAAAAAATAATGAAAAAATATTTCAACTTATTTTCTTCAAAATTATAGGTTTTAAATTTCATTGAGAACATTGGCATTTCAACCACCAATAAAGCAGACAATAAAAAAACTAAAGGAATCAAAACAATTGGTTTAATAATAAAAATTCCAAACATTACCGTGCCTAAAAAGAAATAAATATTATTTGAAAGCGCAGGAAATGCAATTAAATCGTTTGTATTAAATTGTGAAATAAAAGGAATTGAAGCTATTAACATTGCACAGGCAGGAGTTGCAAGTCCAAGAAAAGTTTCTTTTTGCCTTTCATCTACATTAAATTTAGCAAGCCTAACTGCAGAAAAAATTGCAATTAAAAATGCTGACATTAACATAAGAATATCTGTAAAAGGTAATGAAAAACTAAATTGTTTTATCTGTAAACTGTGTTTTAATATTTGATAAACTAAGAATGATGGCGCTAATCCAAAACTTACCATATCTGCTAATGAGTCTAATTCTTTTCCAACAATAGAACTTACTTTTAGTGTTCTTGCAGCAAAGCCATCAAAAAAATCAAAAACTGCTGCAAAATATATAAAGTATGAAGCTAATACTAGATTTTCATTTCCTTCAGAAGCTAGAACTATAGAAATTACACCAAAAAATAAATTAGTTAATGTAAAAAAGTTGGGAATATTTTTATAAAAAAAATTGTTTCTTAGCATTCGAGTAGTGTTTTATTAGAAAAATATCACTTATGTTTAACAAAAATACAATATTTATTTTCATAAACACAAAGTTTATTATTTTTTGTTACTATTTTATATATTAGCGTCAATTATTTAATTAATATTTAATAGTAAACTTTTCAATTTTTAAATTAATTTATAGATTACTAACAAGTTTTAGGCCAATAAATGTTGAATATATATTAAAATTTTACTATTATTCGCTATATAATTCTTTTAATTAATGCTTTTTAAATATGGCAAAATTATTTCTCAAATGTAAATAAATATTTATCAAATATTTTATCCTTAAAAAAGTTTTTTGAATAAAGCTTTGATTGTACTTTTACATTCTTATTATTTTGAAAAAACATTAAAATACAAACACATAAAATAAAAAGGGAAAAGCTTAGTTATTACTTAATAAAATTGATATTAATATAAATTGAAAACGAATAGATTATATCTTAATATAAAATTATTTTACATTTATAAATTTGTAGCCTTTTTGGTATATTTATCATTAAATTTTAATAATTTAAATGCTCAGATATCTAATTATAGCAACGAATTTTTAAACATAGGTGTTGATGCTGCCAGCATTTCAAAAGCAAATTCAGTTGTTGCTAGTATTTCAGGAGTAAATTCAACTTATTGGAATCCGGCCGGTTTATTAAATTCGGATAAGCAACTTTCAGTTGCCTTGATGCATTCTAATTATTTTTCCGGACTTGCTCAATACGATTTTTTAAGTAGTTCTTATAAAATAAACGACAGTTTAGCAATAGCTTTTTCAATTATAAGATTTGGAGTTGATGATATTCAAAATACTCTAAATTTAATAGATGAAAATGGACATGTTGATTACGACAGAATCTCTTATTTTTCGGTTGCTGATTATGCTTTTTTATTTTCGATAAATAAAAAATTAGCAATTAAAAACTTATCGGTTGGTGCTAATTTAAAGTTAATTTACAGAAGACAAGGTGATTTTGCTAATGCATACGGTATTGGTTTCGATATAGGAGTACAATATAAAATTAATAATTGGCAAACTGCTGCTGTTTTAAGAGACGCAAGTTCTACATTTAACATCTGGATTTTTAATGAAAAACTGTTTAAAGATGTTTTTACCGAAACAAATAATGAAATTCCGAAAAATTCTTTAGAACTAACTTTACCGAAATTATTATTAGGTATTGCCAGAAATTTCAATTTAAATAAAAAAATCAGTTTTATTACTGAAATAGATATAGATTTTAGTTTTAGCGGACAAACACACTCTATCATTTCTTTTAATCCAATTAGTATTGAGCCGCATTTTGGATTCGAATTCAGTTATTTAAAAAGTGTTTTTATTAGAGGCGGAGTTAATAATTTCCAATTTATTGAAGATTTTGACAACAGCAAAAAATTAAATTTTCAGCCTACAATAGGAATTGGGTTTAGTGTTTTTGATTTTTCTTTAGATTATGCATTAACTGATCTTGGCGATATGACAATAGCTCCACTTTCTCATATTTTTTCGCTTAATTACAAATTTAATTTAAAAAAATACAAAAAATAAATTATAATTCAGCAATTACAGTTTCTGCACCTTTTACTAATTGTTTTAAATTTACTTTAATATCGGTTCCAATTGGTAAAAACACATCTAATCTTGAACCAAATTTAATAAAACCAAATTCTTTACCTATTTCGGCTTTATCATTTTCTTTTGAGTAAGTAACTATTCTTCTTGCCATTGCACCGGCAATTTGTCGAACAAGTATTTCGGTTCCGTTATCCATTTTTAAAACAACTGTTGTTCTTTCGTTAAGTTTTGATGATTTTGGATGCCATGCAACTAAAAATTTTCCCGGATGATATTTAAATAATTTCACAATTCCTGAAACTGGATACCAATTTACATGTACATTTAATGGCGACATAAATATAGAAACTTGAATTCTTTCATCTTTAAAATATTCTTCTTCTATAGTCTTTTCTATAACAACAACTTCTCCATCTGCCGGCGAAACAATCTGATTACCAACAACTTTCGCTGTTCTGTCTGGATATCTGAAAAACATAATAAAGAAGAACCAAAAAGCTAAAGCTATTGTACTAAAAAAGATGTTTATTATTAATCCAAAATTTAATAAATAAATAAATAACAAATTAACAACAAACAAAATAATAAATGTAATTAAAATTGTAGGATATCCTTCTCTATGAATTTTCATTATTAATTAATTATTAATTATCTAATTTAAAACGTAAAGTAAATATATAAAAATAATTGGTGCTGATATTAAAATACTATCAAATCTATCTAATATTCCTCCATGGCCGGGCAAAATATGTCCAGAATCTTTAACATCTACCATTCTTTTTAATAGTGATTCAACTAAATCGCCAAAAGTTCCAAACACAACTGTTAATAAAGATATTACTATCCAATCGACTAAACTTACTTGTTTAATGAACAAAGACAATATATAGGCTGCAAGCAAAGAAAATGCTGCACCTCCAAAAAATCCTTCCCATGTTTTTTTTGGTGAAATTCGTTCAAATAATTTGTGTTTTCCTATTAATGAACCAACAATATAGGCTCCAGAATCGCTTGACCAGATTAAAAAAAAATATCCAAGTAAAATATATGGCATATAATTTTCTGAGAAAATTGGTTCAAACACAAAATAGCTTAATAATCCGAAAGGAACTGCAACATAAAATGCGCCAAAAATTGTAAATGCAATATTTGTAAAGGGTTTTGCTTTTTCTCTGTAAAGTTCGTTTATTATTATCAATATCATTAATGGAATATAGGCTGTAAAAATCTTTTGTTCGCAATATGAAGAAGCTACAAGAAAATTTGACAAATATATAACTATGCCCAATAAAATTCCCGGAATTATTTGAGGTTTTATACCTCCTTTAACTGATAATTTAAAAAATTCGTATATTCCGACAATGACAACAGTTAAAAAAACCAGAAAAAAACTTATCGGATTCCAAAAAACACCACCTATTAATATAATTGCAAATATAATTGCCGTTATTACTCTTTGTGCAAAATTATTTTTCAAACTAAAAATTTTTTAAAATGTTTTCGGCAATATTTTTTTTATCAATTTCAACATACAATTCTAAATCACCAATAAGAAAAGCACTATCTTTTTCATTAATTATAACTGAATAAATATTATTTTTTTCTAATATTCGTTTTGCAATCATTGCATTTTCAATATTTGAGTAATTTTTTAATATTACCCATTCTTTCGTAGTATTTATAATATCTATTGCCTTTTCTTCTTTATCTGCTTCAACCAATATTTCAAACTCATTTTCATTATTCTTAAAAATAATAGCTTTTACATTATTTTCATTTAAAATATTTCCGTCAATTTCAGCCCAATTTAATTCACTATATTTTCTAATTGTATGCCAACCATTTAAATTTTTAAGTAAATTTATTGCTTTATCTTTATTAGTTTTGTTAACATAAATTTCTACTCTATCTAAATGATATTCAGAATCTTTCCTTTTAACAATAAAATTTTCTATTTTATTTTCGTCCAAAATATCCGTTCTGTATTTAGTTTGGCTAACAGAGTTACATGTTTCGATTTTTTCCCAATCTGGTAATTTTTCAGTTGTTAAATATGGTAAAATAAGGTCTAAATCTTCATTATTGATATATAATTCGTAATTATCAAGAACAAATTTCGAATCTTTTTTTTCTTTAATTACAACATGAATTTCATTTTTTGGAATTAATGAGCGAAATAACCTCATCTGCTTTTCGCCAACATATGAATTAATTTTTGTTAAACCACTAAACTCATCAATAAGTTCTTTTGCTTTTGCTTCATCATTTTTTTTAACATATAGTTCAATTTCACCTAAAAGGAAAAGACTATCTTTTTCATTTATTATTACAGATGGGATTCCATTTTTTTCAAGAATATCTTTTCGCAATTCTGCTTGATGTATTCTTTCAAAACTTTGTATTTTTATCCAGTCTTTCATTTTTTTTAGTTTTTTAGATATATTTAATCTTACTAAATTAACAAATAAATAATTTCTCCCAATTTTTTATTATTGAAGATATTTCAATTTTAAAAAACAACTATTTCCCTTTCAACAATAAAACGATCAATTCTTTTGGTCCGTGTGCACCTAAAATTAATGTTTTTTCTATATCTGCTGTTCTTGATGGTCCGGTTATATTTGTAATCTGAGATGGTAAATTATTTTCATATTTTTTGAAAACACCATCAATAGCATCATCCAACTCTAAAACCAATTGACTTTCGTATGCAATAACCAAATGAATTGGCGGAAATGAAAATATTTTTCTTGAGCCTGCTTGAGCTGAGCTTACAGTAACGCTTCCAAAACGAGCAACCAAAAATTCACATGCACTTAATGCAGAATTAATATTTTCAGAATCTACAAATTCTGAAATATAGCTTATTCCTGATTTTTCTAAAAATATTGACAAATCTTTGTCCGGACTAAAAAGTTTTGCTAAAGATTTTTCAGTATTTAGTTTTTGAAGATTTTTGATTAATTCTTCTTCGTTCTCACAATAATAAAATTCTCCATTAATTTTATTAAGTTCTTCGCCAAAAATTTCTACCAACGATTTTTCTGAAGTATTGAAAATCTCATCGTTTTTATAATCAGATATAAAGTCATCTTTGAATTGAGATGTTTTAAGACCTTCCCTTATTTTTTTAAGGATATTTTCTTTAGATATATCGTTTTTCATTAAACAGCGTTTTTTTACAGCTTAAAAGTAGAAATATATTTAATAATATGAAACATACATGGAATTATTTTCTCAAACAAAGTGTTTGATTATGGAGAAAATAAAGCTTTTAATCTTTGATGTTACAAAAACAATATAAAAGATTAAAGTTAAGACTATTTTATTTACAAATATAAATGTTTATTTAAAGAGTAAAGTTCTTAACACTTTTTAAATTAGTATTTTAAATTAACCAAAATCTTTTGAATTCGATTTTAAAATCAATAAAAAAAAATTACAGAATATCAAAGACTAAATATCAAGAATAAAATTGGAATTAAAATTCCAACAAACAAATAAATTCCACCTGTTCCTACAAGGCCTTTTTTACCTTTTATCATAAATAAAGATGTTAAAGCCAAAAAAATCAATGCAAACGCATAAATATCTGAAAACCATTTCCACCAATTGTTAGGATTGTAATGTAAAAAATTTACTTGGTAAAACATTGCCCGTTTTTTTAAAAATTCAGCATTTCCTTCTCCTGTTTGAGTATTAATAACAATTGAAGAACCTCCGTTTAAAAAAATCTTTAAAATGTTATTTTGCGGAAAATAGTGTTTTCTATAATTATCCTTATCATCAAGATTATCAACAAGTTCAAGAATGTTTTCTTTGCTTATATTTTCCTTTTTTAAATTAAGTTCGGTTTTAAAACTTTTTGTTTCAACAGAATAATTAGGATTCCAATCATTTAAATGATTTAAAGCTATGCCTGACAAACCATAAATTAGACTAGTTCCGATAAAAAGAAAACCAATATCTCTATGTAAAATTCTACTCCATCTTCTTAAAAGCTTCATCAATTCTAAAATTTTATATTTCTAATGTTTATTTAAACAATTATTTTTCAAACTATATCTAAAATAAAATTCAGTATTCCAATTAATGAAACACTGAATTTTAAATATATTAAAATAATATTTTGCTTTTTATTTTTTCATAACATGAGAAACATAATCTAACGAATAAAATGAAAGATGATCAACACCAGCAGTTTTCATAGAATCTCTGTAAGAAGAAATTTCATGCTTTTTCATCTCAAATATTTCAGCTGTTGCTGCGCCTTCACTATGTTTTTTGATATTATCTTCTTCTTGTTGCAAACAATATGCTTCGTCGATTTTTTGTTCTTTTACAATACCTGTAACAGTAATTTCTGTACCAGTTAAATTATCTTCAAATCTGTTTTCTGAATATACATGCAGATTATTATTGTCGGAAACTAATAATATTTTTTTCCTCCATGCTTACAAACATGGTCAACAATGCCTGAAACTGTTACTTTTTTATCAACGAAACTACCTGCTTTTGTGTCAAAATCGGCAAGTAATATTTCAGGAATTTCTTCGCTAATTACATCTACTACAGTAGAATCGTTATCGATATCTTCTGTATTTCTATCAGAATTATTACATGAAGCAAATAAAGCAATAATTAAAGATACAGTTAATAATTTTTTAATCATAATGTTCAATTTAGTGTTAGTATTTCAATGTATATTACCTTTTTGATTTTCAATATTTTCTTCTGTTTCTTTTACATCTTCAGTTTCAGTTAATTCAACAATTGGTTTTTCTGATGATAATTTATAATTAGAAACTGGTTCTTCATCAATAAATTCTCTTTTTCCAAAAATTCGTTCTACATCTTCAGTAAAAATAACTTCTTTTTCAAGTAATAATTCTGCTAATTCGGTTACGCCTTTTTTATTTTCAAGAAGCAATTTTTTAGCTCTTTCATATTGTTCAGCAACTATTTCAGAAGCCTCACTGTCAATAAGTTCTGCTGTTTTATCGCTATAAGGTTTGTTAAAAGAATATTCGTTATTTCCTGATGAATCGTAAAAACTAAGATTACCAATTTTGCTACTCATTCCAAAATATGAGACAATTGCATATGCTTGTTTTGTAACTTTCTCTAAATCGTTAAGTGCACCAGTTGATATTTTTCCAAAATTAATTTCTTCTGAAACTCGACCACCAAGAGCAGAACACATTTCATCAAGTATTTGTTCGTAAGTTGTTATTTGACGTTCTTTTGGCAAATACCATGCTGCTCCTAATGCTTGACCTCGCGGCACAATTGTAACTTTTATAAGTGGATGCGCATATTCAAGCAGCCAGCTAATTGTTGCATGTCCTGCTTCATGATAAGCGATTGTTTTTTTCTCAGACGGCGTAATTAATTTCTTCTTTTTCTCTAAACCACCAATAATTCTATCTACAGCATCTAAAAAATCTTGTTTTTCAACTTTAGTTTTATTTTTTCTTGCTGCAATTAAAGCAGCTTCGTTACAAACATTAGCAATATCAGCGCCTGAAAAACCAGGTGTTTGTTTAGCTAGAAAAGCTATATCAAAAGTTTTATCAACAGTAATTGGTTTAAGGTGTACTTTAAAAATATCTTCTCTTTCTCTTAAATCTGGAAGTTCAACATGAATTTGTCTATCGAATCTGCCGGCTCTTAAAAGTGCACTATCTAAAACATCAGCACGGTTTGTTGCTGCTAATATAATTACTCCGGTATTAGTATCAAAACCATCCATTTCCGTAAGTAGTTGATTTAAAGTATTTTCCCTTTCGTCGTTTGAACCGAAATTTGGATTTTTCCCTCTTGCTCTACCAATTGCGTCAATCTCATCAATAAAAATAATACAAGGTGCTTTTTGCTTTGCTTGCGAAAACAAGTCTCTAACTCTTGAAGCACCAACTCCAACAAACATTTCAACAAAATCGGAACCCGACATTGAAAAAAATGGAACATCAGCTTCGCCAGCCACAGCTTTGGCCAACAATGTTTTACCTGTTCCGGGAGGGCCAATTAATAATGCACCTTTTGGTATTTTACCTCCAAGTTTTGTATATTTTGTTGGACTTTTTAAGAAATCTACAATTTCTGTTATCTCAACTTTAGCTTCTTCTAAACCTGCAACATCATTAAATTTGGTTTTAATATTTGCTTCTTCTTTATCAAAAATTTTAGCTTTTGATTTACCGATAGAAAAAATATTTGAGCCGCCCATTGAACCGCCACCTCCCATTCGTCTGAAAATAAATATCCAAACAGCAACAAGTATTATAATTGGCATTAGCCAACTAAACAAATCGCTTAAATGATCTTTTCTGGTTTCAAAACTAACTGGTACAATTTCGGTTTCAGGAAAATCTTTTTGAGCATTTTCCATTTTCTTGTCAAAAGTTTCTACGGAACCTATTGTAAAGTAAAATTGTGGCCCTGAGCTTGTTATTGAGCTCATTCCTTTGTCTTTATACTCATCATATTTAGGTGAGGAAAATTTTTCCGGCTTAATATAAACTTCTGCTTTATCTCTATTTACAACAATAATTTTTTCAACATCATGTTGATTAAGCATTTCCTTTTCAAATTGTTGCCAAGTTATTTCTTGCAAATTTGAACTGAAATCCATAAATTGAATCCCGATAAACAATACTGCAATTATACCATAAATCCAATATATATTAAATTTCGGTTTGTTATCTTTTTCTTTTAAATTATTATTGTTATTAATATTTTCTTTCTTTTTTTTCTCTTCCATTTTAATATTTTATTATCATCAAAAATATTTTCAAACTTAGTTTTAATCAATTCTTATACCAGCTCTAAAATAATACATTTTTTGTCAAATTTTAGCATTTTTTTAACAATCTATGCTAAAATGTCAGTTTTATAATTTTCAATATGCTATTATAAACAAGAGTAATTGTTTATCTCAGATGAAGTTTTAAGTTCGCTTTTAATACAATAAACTTAATAATAATTTACATTATTTGAGACTGTATAATAATGCTATTTTTTTAAATAATCTAATAGTTTGTTTTTACTCTATTATCTTTTTTTCTGCATCTGCCCAAAACCCTTCAAGATCATAAAATTCTCTTGAACTCTTTTGAAATACGTGAACTATAACATCGCTAAAATCTAATAATATCCAACTTGCATTTTCAAAACCTTCTTTATGCAATAATTTATCGTTCAGCTCTTTCTTAACTGTAACTTCAACTGAATTTGCAATTGCATCAACTTGGGTTGAAGATTCGGCATCACAAATTACAAAATAATCACAAAATGATGATTCTATTTTTTTTAAGTTTAATACTAAAATATTTTCTGCTTTTATTTCTTGCATTCCTAAAATTACAGAATCCACTAATTTTTCTGTAGTATAATTTTTTTCTATTTCCATATATCGATTCGACCCAATTGGGCAATTTTAAAAATTGTAAATTATTTAATTAATATTTATTTGTAAATAATATTTCAAAAATATCATGAAATTTGCATAAGAAAATTGGCAAAAATCAATAATATTGAAATAAATATTACTTTTAAGATGCAAATTTAACATTTTTAACTTAATAAAATTGGCTTTTTAGATATCTATATTCAATTTTAACTTTGTTTAACCAGAAATTAGTCGTGAATTTTATAATAATAGCTTATAGTTGTTAATAATAGAAAAGTTGATTGTTAAAATAGTATCTGGTTTAAAATAGCTATGACACTTAATATTATTTGTTTTGTATAAATTGACGTGTAATTGGTAATTATATAAAATTCTAATTTTCTTAATTACTAATTACCAGTATGCTAATTACTTGCAAAAAACAAGCAGTACAAATATTTAAATTTTACAAAATATTAATAATCAACAAATAAAACATTTTAGGACGATGATAAATTTAATTGGGAATAATATAATTAGCTTAAAGTCAGTGGATTCTACAAATTATTATTTAAGAAAACTGATAAATTCAGAGAATTTAAATAATGGAACAATTGTTTATGCAAATAAGCAAACTTTGGGGCGTGGACAAAGAGGAAGCACTTGGGAAAGCGAAGAAGGAAAAAATATTTTGATGAGTTTCGTTTTTATACCTGAATTTATTTCTGCCGAAAATCAATTTCTAATTTCAAAGGCTGCTAGCTTGTCTATTTTTGATTTATTATCTGAATATACAAATAAAGTAAAAATTAAATGGCCGAATGATATTTATATAAGCGACAAAAAAATTGCCGGAATTTTAATAGAAAACTCTTTAAGAGGAAGTGTAATTTCAAATTCCATTATTGGTATTGGACTGAATATCAATCAATTAAATTTCAAAAAAGAAATCCCAAATCCAACTTCTTTATTTCTTGAAACTAAAATAAACTATGATGTTAATGAAATTTTCAAAAAACTTATTGGTTTTTTGAATGCCAGATTTAATTCTTTAATCTTAAAAGATTTTAATAAAATAAATAATGATTATCTGGAAAATTTATATAGAATTAATGAATTTCATTTTTTTGAAGCAGGAAATAACACTTTTAAAGCTAAAATAATTGAAATTGACAAAATAGGTAAATTAATTTTAGAGCATGAAAATGGTGATTTACAGTCATTTACATTTAAAGAAGTGAAATTTATATAAATATTTTCAAAATTATTTTTCCAATTTTCAATATTTCTATATCTTTGCAATCCTTTAA
Source organism: Bacteroidales bacterium (assembly GCA_016937695.1). GTDB lineage: Bacteria > Bacteroidota > Bacteroidia > Bacteroidales > NBLH01 > NBLH01. Next base: position 19,268 of record JAFGWC010000012.1, on the reverse strand, counting down.
ATGGTGAATGTAGCTCAGTTGGTTAGAGCATCGGTTTGTGGTACCGAGGGTCGCGGGTTCGACCCCCGTCTTTCACCCAAAAAAAAAGAGCTGGTTAAAAAACGAGCTCTTTTTTTTATTTTAAGTCTAAATTCTTATTCGAAAAAGTCTCTAACTTTATTAAAAAAACCTTTGTCCATCTCAGCTTTAGCCAAAAAGTTTTCAGATTCCTTAAGCTTTTCCATTATTTTCATTTCATCTTTAGAAATAGTTTTTGGAATATAAATATTTACTTTTACAAGTATATCTCCTTTTCCATATCCTTGAACATCAGGCAATCCTTTACCTCTGAGCCTCAGTATTTTACCTGATTGAGTTCCACTTTCAATTTTAACTTTAACTTTACCACTTAAAGTAGGAATTTCAACAGTTTCGCCTAAAATAGCATCAGGAACACTTATATTTAAAATATACAGCAAATCATTATCATGACGAATTAATTCTGGATGTGGCTTTTCTTCAATAACAACAAGCAAATCACCATTAATTCCACCTCCACGTGCTGCATTGCCTTTTCCCGAAACTGAAAGTTGCATTCCTTCCATTACACCTGCAGGAATATCAATTTTTATCAGTTCTTCTTCTTTTACAATTCCTTCGCCATAACAAGAAGTACATTTTTTTGTAATAACTTTTCCGCTTCCTCCGCATGAAGGACAAGTAGATGTAGTTTGCATCTGACCTAAAATTGTATTTGCAATTCGTGTAACTTGACCGGAACCATTACAAGTAGTACAATTAGATATTGAATTACTATCGGCGGCTCCGGAGCCATTACAAGTTTTACAGGAAACGTATTTTTTTACTTTTATCTTTTTTTCAACTCCATTAGCAATTTCGTCTAAAGTAAGTTCTACTCTAACTCTTAAGTTTGAGCCTTTATTTACTCTTGTTCCTCCACGCCTGCTACCGCCGCCAAATCCACCAAATCCACCAAAAATATCTCCGAAATGAGAGAAAATATCGTCCATATTCATTCCTGCACCACCACCTGACGCACCTCCTAGTCCGGCATGTCCAAATTGATCGTATCTTTGCCTTTTTTGGTCATTGCTTAATACTTCGTATGCTTCAGCTGCTTCTTTAAACTTATGCTCTGCATCTTTGTCATCAGGGTTTTTATCCGGATGATATTGAATAGCTTTTTGGCGATATGCCTTTTTCAGCTCTTCTTTCGTTGCACTTTTCGAAACGCCTAATATTTCATAAAAATCTCTTTTGGACATGTTCCTTTTTTTTTGTTCTCATTTATAGTTATTAGTATATTAGACGATTATGATTTTTATATTTCCAATTACTAATTCCAAATTACTAAATACTAATTTTTATTCGCCAACTACAACTTTAGCAAATCGAATAACTTTACCGTGTAGCAAGTATCCTTTTTCTATTACATCAATAACTTTTCCTTTTTGCTCTTCATCAGTTGATGGAATTTTTGATATCGCTTCATGATAATCTGTATCAAAACTATTACCTTTTGCCTCTATTTCCTGAACACCTCTTTGCTTTAAAAACTCGTTAAAGTTGCTGTAAATCAACTCAATACCTTCTTTTGTAGAATTTGCATCAGCATTTTCTTTTATCGATTCTAAAGCTCTTTCGAAATTATCCATAACAGGTAAAATATTAATTAATATATCTTCACCTGCCGACTTAATTAAGTCCATTTTTTCTTTTAAGCTTCTTTTTCTATAGTTATCAAATTCAGCCGAAAGCCTTAAATATTTATCATTTATTTCACTAAACTTTTGTTCAAAACTTGGAGCTTCTTTTATTTGTTCTTCGCTATTTTCAGTGCTTTCAATTATTTGCTGCTCTTCAATATTAATTTCATTATTTTCTTGCTCTTGGTGTTTTTCATCAAGTTCTACTGAGTTTTCAACTGAATTATTAATTTCTTCCACTTTATTATTAGGTTTTAACTTTTTATCTTTTACGATTTCTTTTTTGCTCTTTTTTGCCATTATTATTAAATTTTCAAGTTTCTCATATAACTTTTATCGCTTCTTTTATACAATTTTTATTTATTGTAATTGAAAGCTATAAATAACAGATATAACTTTATTAAAATTATTAGAACTTTGCTTGTTTTCTCAAATTATTTGCCATAAATATAAAACAAGACATTTTGGCATTTTTATGCTTTTTCAGATATAAAAAATGACAAAGACAGGAAAAAATGCCTGTCTTTGTCATTTAAAAAAAATATTCTTTAATTATTTTAAATGCTTCTCAATTGTATTTGCTAAATCCGGACTTTTTAAATTTATTGCGATAACTTTTCCGCTCCCATCAATAAGAAAATTGAAAGGCACATTTATAATTCCATAATTATTAACAACTTCCGATTCGTAACTTTTCATATCACTAACATGATATGGCCATTGCATATTGTCTTTTTTTATTGCTGCTTTCCATTTTTCAACATCTCGGTCTAAAGAAACTGCATAAACAGTAAAGCCCTCTGCATTTTTAAATGATTTGTCTTTATATTTATTATAAATCCGAACAACATGGTCGTTTTCAAATCTACAAGGAGGTGCAAATGATGCCCAAAAATATATTAACACCATTTTGCCTCTTAATTCAGATAATTTATATGATTTTGACCGATCTACAGCTGGCAGATTAATTTCTGGTGCAATGTCGCCAATTTTAGGTGTCTGTTTATCAGGTAAATAAACGAAACTCAGCAATAAAAAAGTAATTAATAAAATAATATTTGATTTAAACATAACTTAAAAATTTAATTTATTTTATTATAAAAAAATCTCTCGTTTGAGTATATAAAAATTTCAATCTATTCTTTCGATTTGTGCTCCAATTCTATTCAAACGCAAATCAATATCTTGATATCCTCTATCAATTTGCTCAATATTATTAATTATGCTTGTTCCTTTTGCAGAAAGAGCTGCAATTAATAAAGCTACACCTGCTCTGATATCCGGAGATGTCATTGTTGTTCCTCTTAGCTGAAACTTTCTATCTAAGCCAATAATTGTTGCTCTGTGAGGATCACAAAGTATTATTTGAGCTCCCATATCTATAAGTTTATCTACAAAGAACAATCTACTTTCGAACATTTTTTGATGAATTAATACACTTCCTCTTGCCTGAGTCGCAACAACTAGGAAAATGCTCAAAAGGTCGGGAGTTAATCCAGGCCAAGGCGCATCAGAAATTGTCATTATTGATCCATCAATAAAAGTTTCAATAGCATAATTTTGGTGTTCTTTAATTAAAATGTCATCGCCTTCTCGTTCTATTCTAATACCTAAACGGTTAAATGACGCCGGTATTATACCAAGCTGCTGATAATTTACGTTTTTAATTCTTATTTCTGATTGAGTCATTGCAGCTAAGCCAATAAAGCTGCCAATTTCAATCATATCGGGAAGAACAGTGTGTGTACATCCATTTAATTCATCTACTCCGTAAATAATTAATAAATTTGAGCCTACACCTTCTATTTTTGCGCCCATATTAATAAGCATTATGCACAATTGCTGAATATATGGTTCACATGCGGCATTGTATATTGTTGTTTTGCCTTCGGCCAGAACAGCTGCCATAAGAATATTTGCAGTTCCTGTTACTGAAGATTCATCTAAAAGCATGTAAGTGCCTTTTAATTTATCTGCAGTTAATATATATGAACTGTTTTTTTCGTCATATTCAAACTTTGCTCCTAAATCTTCAAATCCTTGAAGATGCGTATCTATTCTTCGTCTACCTATTTTATCGCCTCCTGGTTTTGGCACAAATGCTTTTCCAAATCTGCCTAATAGTGGTCCTAAAATCATAACAGAACCTCTAATCTTTGCGCCTTTGGCTTTAAACTCCTCAGATTTTAAGAATTCAAAATTTACTTCTTTTGCTTCAAATGAAAAAGTACTTTCTGAAATTTTTTCAACTAATACACCAAGTCCTTTAATGATTGATATCAGATTAATTACATCGTCAATTTCGGGAACGTTTTTTACTATTACTTTTTCTTTTGTTAGAAGAGTTGCGCAAATTATTTGAAGAACTTCATTTTTAGCGCCCTGAGGAACTAATTCACCTTTTAATTTATTACCGCCAACAACTCGGAATGAGCTCATAATAAGTTAATTAATATGTGATACTTAATAACGAGAATGAAATTTTATATGCTATTTTATTAATTTATTCATCTAAAAGTTGGAACAAAATAATTTATAAAATATAACTATTTGTTCGTATTTATTCTCTAAAGAAGTTAAATTGAATTTAGATTATTGTTTTTTTACTTTTTCGAAAACAATTTTTTTCTTTTTTCTTTTTTTACCAAAGATGTCTTTTGTTTCGGTTAATTTTGCATCGCCTTCGACTTTAAGTTTGCCATTTGATAACTCACTTAATTTTTCAAAAATGACAGAATCATCAACGGTATCTTTATTCCACATGATGTAAGATTTTTTCATATGGTTTGTAATTATTTTAATCAGTTCTGTTTTTTTTTCTCCTTCTTCAAACTCGCTAGCTGCCTTAATTAATTGAACAATTGTTCTTCCTAAATATCTGTATTTCAAATTATTATGCAAATATGGAATTATATTAGGCTTTGCAGTAAAAGTCTCTTTTTTTGGTGTTGGATAAGGTGAGTCTAAATCTATCTCGAAATTTGCCATTTGTGCAACTTGATCCCACAATTTATGTTTAAAATCATTTACATCTCTTAAATGCGGATTCATATTTCCCATTACGTTAATAATCTCATTTACAGCTTTATTCCTTTCTTCTCTATTTTCTAATGAGGTAGCATGTTCAACCATTTTTTGAATATTTCTTCCATATTCAGGAAGAATAAGCATATTTCTTCTTGTATTATAATCCATCATTTTGTTTATTTATATTTATACAATTTTATGAAATTTTTATCTTAAAACCAATTGTTATTTAATGTCTTTAGAATAAAATAAATTATTTGCTCACTTTAAACTTTCAGCTTTATTTTAATAAATATCAACAAATTATTTATTTCAAACTTTAATTACTTTTAATTTTGCAAATTTTAATAGTAATTGTTTTTTTCCATTTATTTCAAAATCAATCAATGCTTTTGTATTTGGAAATTCACCTTCAATTGACAGTACTTTTCCTTTTCCAAATCTCGAATGTTCAACTATGCTGTTTATATTTAAATTATTTAAATCTGAATAAACAGGAATACTTTTGTTTTCTGTTTGATTTTTTGTTTCGCTTATTTTTTTAAATCTGTTTTTTTCGAGATTAGAATTTTGTGATTTTCCTATTTGAAAAGATGTATATTTATCTTGATTAATTATTTTATCGAAGTTATCATCTTTTTTATAATTACTGAATTTTTCTTTTTGCAATATAATATCCTGATAATCAATAAATTCGCCATCAATGTCTTTTATAAACCTACTCGGACTAGAACTTGTAAGCTGTCCCCATTTGTATCGTGTTTTTGCAAATGATATAAATAAATTCTTTTCAGCTCTGGTTATTGCAACATAAAATAATCGGCGTTCTTCTTCAAGTTCAGAAATATTACTTACTGAAAATTTTGAAGGAAATAATTCTTCTTCTAATCCACATAAAAAAACATTTTTAAACTCTAATCCCTTTGCCGAGTGTATTGTCATTAATGACACTTTATCATTATCGCCGTCACTTATTTTATCATCATTTGTTAATAAAGAAACATTTTCTATGTATTCATTTAATGTAACTAGGCTTTTTTCATCATCCTCTTCAACAGCTCTTATTGAAAAATCTTTAATACCGTTTAACAGCTCTTGTACATTTTCATATCGGCTAACTCCTTCAGGCGATTTATCGTTATGCAAATCTTTTAAAATTCCACTACTTACTGCAATTTGTCTGGCTAGTTCATATGCATCTGTATTAACTACCATATTTGAAAAATTATATATCATTTCAACAAACGACAATATCTTTTTTACTACTGCAACACTTAGTCCAAAACTTGTTTTGTTTAATTTTAGCACTGATTGCCAAATACTTATAGAATTTTCATTAGAAAATTGAATTATTTTATCTAAACTTGTATCTCCAATTCCTCTTTTAGGATAATTTATTACTCTTTTAAAAGCTTCATCGTCAAGCGGATTAATTGCTAGTCTTAAATACGATACTAAATCTTTAATTTCTTTTCTTTGATAAAAAGAAATACCTCCATAAATTCGATATGGAATATTTTTTTTACGCAAAGCTTCTTCTAAAATTCTTGATTGAGCATTTGTTCTATATAAAACAGCAAAATCATTATAAACATCATGTTCAGAAAATCTTATTTCGTTTATTGAGTTTACTATTAAATATCCTTCTTCATAATCAGTATAAGCATTAATTATTTTTATTTTATTTCCTGTTTCTTTTTCAGAAAACACATTTTTTTTAATTTGATGTTTATTTTTAGAGATGACACTATTTGCAGCATCAACAATATTTTTAGTTGATCTGTAATTCTGTTCTAATTTATATACTTTATTTTGAGGATAATCTTTTTTAAAATTTAAAATATTTTCAATTCTTGCGCCTCTAAAAGAATAAATACTTTGAGCATCGTCGCCAACCACACATAAATTTTTATGTGCATCTGCAAGTTTTTTTATTATCAAGTACTGCGAAAAGTTAGTGTCTTGATACTCATCAACCAAAATATATTTAAACTTATCGCGATATTTATCAAGAATTTCAGGAAATTTATCGAAAAGAAAATTTGTTTTCATCAATAAATCATCAAAATCCATTGCGCCTGCCGTTTTGCATTTCCTTTCATATGCCTGATAAATTCTAAAAATTTCAGGTTTTCTTGATTGTTTGTCAGCAAGAATTATTTGTTGATTATTTGAATACGAATTTGCTGTCACTAAATTATTTTTTGCAAATGAAATTCTGCCTAAAATCTCATTTGGCTTATAAACCTGCTGATCTAAATTAAATTCTTTGCAAATAGATTTAATTAAATTTTTAGAATCTTGAGAATCATAAATGGTAAAACTTGTAGGATAATCAATTGCTTTAGATTCAATTCTTAATATTTTCGCAAATATTGAATGAAAAGTGCCCATCCACAAATATCTTGCTGTTTTATAGCCAACAATACTTGCAATTCTGTCTTTCATTTCTTTTGCAGCTTTATTTGTGAAAGTTAAAGCCAAAATTGAAGAAGGATGTATTCCTTTATTTATCATATGAGCAACACGATAGGTCAAAACTCTCGTTTTTCCGGAACCTGCTCCTGCAATAACCAATAAAGGTCCAGCAATTTGTTCTACAGCTTCGCGTTGAACTTCATTTAATTCTTTAAGGTATGGATACACTAAGGCTTTTTTATGAAAGTTAAAATTTTAAACTAGGTATTGTAACTGAATAATAAATATTAAAAAGTAAGTTGTTGATTTTTTGCAAAGATAATAGCATCATGTCAATAGCCAAAATTTATTTATTATAATTTTAATTTATAGATTTGCAATTATTTATATGTTATAATGCTTTAAGATCATGAATATTAGAAAGTTATTCTTTGTTACGTTACTCTTTTTTAGCTATAATGCTCATTCTCAGCTACAAGTAACATTAAATTCAAATAAAATAAATGTTTGTAATAATGAAACTGTAAATTTCACAGCTGCAGCAACATCAGATGGTGTTACTCCAGTTACTGATGTTTCTTTTATATGGAATTTTGGTGATGGAAGTCAAGAAGAAACCGGCCTTGACATTATAAATAGAACTCATGAATTTAACGATGGTGGCGGTTATTTTGTAAGAGTTAAAGTTTCTAAAGGTGCTGATTATGATTATGCTACTATTAAAATACAAAGCTCGTTAACACCAAATTTTAACGGAACCTTTGCAGACAAAACAGAGCCTATATGCCCTGGCGAACAAATAAACTTAATAGGAAAAGTATCGCCTGTTACATGGAAATACGAATTAACTGAAACAAACATTGAAAACACACCTCAAGAAGTTTCTGATACTAAAACATATATAAGCCAATTTGATTTTAAAGAGTTTGATAAAGCTGATGTAATAACTGATGCGGCAGATATCAGCTCAATTGGAATTAATATTGAACATTCAAATCTAAGTAATATTAAAATTGAATTAACTTGTCCTCACGATTTACACACAATTATACTTAAAAATTTTGGTGGCGAAGACAAATATTTGGGAGAACCTATTGATAATGAAAGCTCTACAGAATATGGAGTAGGCTATGATTATTCATGGACAAATTCAGCTGTAGGAACAATAAACTCGGCTACAACTATTGGCACAACTCTTACTTCAGGCGAATATGAACCTGATGAAGATTTCTCTGGGCTTATCGGTTGTTCTTTAAATGGAATTTGGACTTTAAATATAACTGATAATCAAGCTAATGACAATGGATATATTTTTTCTACTGATTTAAAATTTAATTCTGCACTTAATCCACCAATTTGGGAATTCACAAACACCTATAACACAGGACAATGGGATGGAAGTGATATATCAGGTACTTTAAATGGTGCAGCAAGCGCAAAACCGTTTCCCGAAGGAAATAACGAATACATTTTTGAAGTTCAAGATAATTTTAGTTGTAAACAAGATACTAGTCTTTTAGTTAATGTAGAAAAAGCTAGTTTTACAGCAGATACAATTGAAGGCGATTTTCCATTATTAGTAAATTTCAACAATACAACAAGCTGGGCTACAACATTTTCATGGGATTTTGACTATGATTCAAACACAAGCGATTTAGAAAATCCGTCATTCACATATGAAACTGATACAATTTATGATGTGATTCTTGTTGCAGGAAATGATTTTGGTTGCACCGATACATTTACCACTAAAATAACAGTAACAATACCGGCTTCAAATTTTATAAATCCTCCAAATGTATTTACACCAAACAATGATGGAAATAATGATATTTTTTTTGTAAATACTGATGCTATTGAGAAACTAGAAGGATGGATTTACACAAGATGGGGAGCAAAAGTTTGCGAATGGCTATCTGTTGAAGATGCTATAAAAGGTTGGGATGGAACATTAAATAATAACGGAGGAAGAGAAGCATCGCCAGGTGTCTATATTTATTATATTAAAGCAGTAGGTTTTGACAAACGAGATTATGAAATTAAAGGCGCTTTTCATTTATTCAGATAAAAAAACAGCTTTAAATTAAGTGTTCTGTGAAACTTGTAATTATTCGTATTGTTTTGATTGGCAAATAATTAGAAGTTAATATCGAATATTTTTAATTACAAATTACCAGAAAACTAATCACTTACTGTAAATAAACACATTGGATATCATAAATATAACAGAATATTAAAATCACAGCCTAAAAATTCACTAAATGACTGATATTAAAAGTTTTACAAAGCTATTTTTAAACGATAGGTTTATACTTTTTTTAATAATTTTAAATTCCTTTACAATTTTTAGCGAAGGATTCCCTGAATTAGGTACCAGTGCGCTTTTACTTATAAACACTATCGACAGCCTAATAACTATCCTGTTCTTAATCGAAGCTGTTACAAAAATAAATTATTTTGGATGGAAAAATTACTATTCATCAAACTGGAATAAATTAGACTTAATACTTGTTATTTTATCTATACCTTCAATATTTTTACTTATTATTCAAAGTCAAAATCACGGATTAAGTTTTTTACTGATTTTTAGAATATCCAGAGTTTTTAAATTTTTCAGGTTTTTTAAATTTATCCCTGGAATTGACATTTTAATGAAAGGCGTTCAAAGAGCATTAAAAGCTTCAATATTTGTTCTTTTTGGTTTCTTTATACTCAATTTCATTATTGCAATTTTAACGTGTTATATTTTTAAAGACGTTTCGCCACATTTTTTCGGAAATCCTTTAAAATCAATGTATACAATATTTAAAATATTCACCGTTGAAGGCTGGTACGAAATTCCTGATGCTCTATCTAAAAATACCGGACATATTCAAAGTGCTTTAATTAAAATTTATTTTGTTATTATCCTAATTTTAGGTGGAATAATGGGTTTATCTTTAGTTAATTCAATTTTTGTAGATTCAATGGTTATGGACAACAACGATGAATTAGAAAAAAAAATTGACTTATTAAATCAAAAAATTGACTCTCTCATTGAAAATCAGCATAAAAAGCGGATATAAATTTCAATTTACACTTTTTATTTATCCAAATTAATAAAAAAGTACTAATTTTGTAGTTTTTAAAAAGATAAACCAAAATAACAAGTTATGAACAAAATTTTACTTTTTTTTATCTCAATTTTAGTGTTTTTTGTATTTAATATTAAAACAAATGCACAGGAAATTGTAAAACCAACTAAAGTTACTCAAGCTATTTTTCACGATAAAATTGAATCGTTTAAAAACTTACCAACAGGAAGGCTTGAAAGAGAAGAAATCATAAGAAATGCAAAACTTAAAGAAAGAATTTTTCCAAACAAAGGAAATGTGCCTATACTAAAAGAAGACCCGGTTTGGCAAAAAAATCATCCTTCAAATAAATCACAAACAAAAGCACCATTATTAAATTTTAATGGACAAAATACAAACTCAATGCCTTCAGATTGTAATGGAGAAGTTGGCCCAAATCATTTTTTTCAAGGCGTTAATACAACTTTAGCCGTTTACAACAAAAGCGGCACATTGGTAGCCGGACCAACTGATTACAATACTCTTTTCAATGGAGTTACAGGAGCTACAAGAAACGATGGCGACCCAATAATTTTATATGACAGCAAAGCAGGAAGATGGATAGCTGCAGAATTTTCATTAGGTTCTACAGAATATATGTTAATTGCGGTTTCAGATACTGATGATCCAACAGGCGCATGGCACAGATGGTCATTTTTAATGAATGGAACTCCGGACTATATGAAATTTGGCGTTTGGCAAGACGGATATTATATGGCTACAAATACTAGTAGCGGTGATGACATTTATATTTTTGAAAGAGATGCTATGATTAGTGGAGGCGCAAGTCCAAAAATGGTTCAGTTCAATAATCCTAACAGACCAAACAGTGGATTTCATACACTTCAACCTCTTGATAATGATGGCGAATATGCACCAAATGGAACTCCCGGACAATTTATCACAATAAACGATAATGCTTGGGGAGGCACAAATGATGAAATTTGGTTATTTGAATGCGATGTTGATTGGAATACTCCGGCAAACTCAACTTTTGCAAGAACACAACAAATACAAGTTGCTGATTTTGACACTAATTTCGGCACAAACTGGGAAGATATTGTTCAACCGGGAACTTCTCAAAAATTGGATGCAATACCTCAAATTTTAATGTACAAAGCTCAATATAGAAATTTTGGAACAAGCCAATCAATTGTTTGTGTTCACGCTGTTGATGTTGACAATACTGACCATGCAGGATTAAGATGGTACGAACTTGAAAACACAGGTGGTGGCTGGTCATTAAGACAACAAGGCACATACGCACCAGACCAGCACAGCAGATGGATGGCAAGCATTGCAATGAATGCAAAACACGAAATAGCTTTGGGATATTCAATCTCCAGCACTTCAGAATATCCCGGGATAAGGTATGTAGGACAATCAAACAGCGAGAATGCAAATGCAAGTGGAACCTTAGACATTGAAGAAACAATTGTTCATTCGGGGACAAAATCACAAACAAGTGCTGAAAGATGGGGTGACTATTCTTTACTTTCTGTTGATCCTACTGACGATCATACGTTTTGGTTTACAACTGAATATGTTGGAGCTAGTACAACAAAATCATCTAAAATTGTTGCTTTTCAGCTTTCTTCACCGGACGATCCCGGAGCTTTTACTGCTACAGCTCAAAGCACTTCACAAATTAACTTATCGTGGTCGTTAAATGAAAATAATGATGATATTATTTTAGCATATTCAACAGACGAAAACTTTGGAACTCCTGTAGATGGAAATACTTATTCTGTTTCGGATGTTATCGCCGGCGGCGGAACTGTTTTATATATTGGTTCTGCTGAAAGTTTTAATCACACAACATTAAATGAAGCAACTAAATATTACTACAAAGCTTGGTCTATTTTAGGTTCAAATCCTGATTATTCTACAGGAGTAACTACTAATGCAAAAACTTTAAGTACAACAGCTCCAACAAACCATGTAACTAATTTTGCAGCAGGCACTTCCGGCAATAATTCAATTCCTTTAAGCTGGACTGATGTTTCATCTGGAACTTTACCTTTTGGATATTTAATAAAAGTAAGCAGTACTAACTTAACATCAATTAATGCACCTGTTGATGGTACAGACGAAGCAAACGATATGGACCTTTCAGATGGAGCAGGTGCATATAAAGTAGCTCAAGGAATAGAAAATCTAAACTTTACAGGATTAGAATCGCAAAAAACTTATTATTTTAAAATTTATCCTTACACAAATAGCGGTTCATCTATTTTGTACAAAACTGATGGTTCTGTTCCTGAATTAGAGTCTGAAACTGTACTTTCGTATTGTACTCCTTCATACTCTGACACTAACGACGACTGGATTTCAAATGTAACTTTCAACACTATTAACAATTCTACCGGACAGGATGGCTCGGAAAGTTATGGCGACTATACTTCATTATCTACCGACGTTAAAATCGGTTCAACTTACAATTTATCTGTTACATTTAGTTCAAGTAGCTATACAGAACATGTTTGGGCTTGGATTGACTGGAATCATAATGGTGATTTTACTGATGCCGGAGAATCTTACGATTTAGGACAAGGTGCTTCAAAAACACTTACAAAAAACATATTAGTTCCCGAAGGTTCATACATTGGCGAAACAAGAATGAGAGTAATAGAAGAATACGATACAGACCCAACTCCTTGTGGTGGTGGAACTTACGGCGAAACAGAAGATTATACCCTAAACATTAAAGAGTCTGTTACATCAATTGAAAAATTCATATCTGATGATTTCAAAATTTATCCAAATCCTACTTCAGGAATTTTTAATATTGATTTGCCTTCTAATATCAATAATGCTGATTTACAGATAATTGATATAAGCGGAAACACAGTTTTAAAAAGAAATATTAATTCATCAAACACAAAAATTGATTTAAGCGGAAAAGCTAAAGGAATATATTTTATTAAAATAATTTCTTCTGAAAATTCTTATTCTAAAAAAATCATTTTAAAGTAATTAATTTTAATTAATCAAAGAGAGTTTGAACTTTATAAAAGTCAAACTCTCTTTTTATTTATAATAAATACTAAAATAATGAAAAAGCTTTTTATATTTTGTTTATTTACTACTTTTTCATCAGCATCTTTTGCGCAAATTGTTAAAATTCCTTATTTAATATATACGGGAAATCCTGAAACAATGAAAATAATGTTTCAGACTGAAAGTCCTCAAATTTATAATATTTCATATGGATTTACAGAAGAATATGAAATTGGCGTGGCAAAAATATCGCAACAAAAAAAAGGTGAAAACGAAAATATTTTTGAATATAATTTTAAGTATTTAAAACCAAACTCAAAATATTTTTACAAAATATCAAATAAAACCGAAGAGTATAAAGGATATTTTTATTCTGCAAAAGAAAAAAAAGACAGGAAAGTATATTTTTTGGTTTCAGGAAATAATTTTTCAACAAATAATAAAGAATCTGCAAAAACATCAGTAAAGAAATTTATTGTAGAAAATCCGAAATATAATTCTGTTTTTTTACATACAGGAAATATTTTAAAAGATGAAAACAATGAAAAGTGCTGGAATAAATTATTATCGAAAAAGGGAAATTTATTAGATAAAAATATTTTTTCGAATATTCCTATAATTCTTGCAAAAAGCGAAAAAAAAACATCAAAACCAGATTTGTTCCGAAAATATCTAAAATATAATTTTACATCAGAAAACACTGATTACTATACGATTAACTACGGATTTATTAAATTTATTGTTTTAGATAATTCGGTAGATTTAAATCAAAATTCTGTGCAATATAAATGGCTTAAAAATGAATTAACAGCAGATTTTATTACACCAAAAATTATTTTAATTAACTCTTTAAAAAAGACTAAAAAATCAGAAATAAATTTAGATTCTTTAAATTTATTATTTGAAAAAAATAATGTAAAATTAGTTCTTTCACAAAATACAGATACAAATTTTAATAAAAATTTGGGCAATGTGCATTATTTATCAACAAAAAATCTAAATTTGAATAATAAGAAAAGGACAGAACTAAAAAACAAAGGCAATTTCTTTTTTGCTATTAGCTACGAAGGTTCAGAAATAAATATCAAAATTTTAAGCTATACACTTGATTTAATTGATAATATAATCATTAAAAATTAATATTTATTTGTTCTAAAGATTCACTAAAATTCCATTATTCTAAAAATCATTTCAAATTAGATTTAAAAAATTTCATTTTTTGAATATTTTTCTATTATTTTTATAAGATAAAATAAAAATTTCAAGATTTAAAAGAAATCTTTTTATAAAACGCATTGAAATGGAAGAAAAAAAAGAACTTGTTTTTCGTATTCAAAAATTAATTAATGAAAATAAAGATTTAAAATCTCAATTAAAAGAGATTAAAGTTAAATATGAAAAATTAGATGATGATAATCAGAATTATAAAAATCTGATTGCCAAAATTCCTGAAGATGCTTTACCAAAAGGCCTTAAAGCTGCCGACCAAACAAAAACTTTGCGATTTAGAATGGCGACAGTATTATACCTTGATATTCAAGGATTTAAAAAAATTTCTGAATCTATGAAATCCGGTCAGGTTATTGATGAATTAGACCAAATATTTTTTCAGTTTAACCATATTGCAGAAAAATATAAAATCCAAAAAATAAAAACTATTGGCGATGCATATATGTGTGCCGGCGGTGTTCCGGTAAAAAATATAACAAACCCAATTGACGTTGTTCTTGCGGCACTTGAAATGGAAGACTATTTGGCAGACTTAAAAACTGAGTACGAAAACCAAGGTCGTGAATTTTGGGATTTAAGATTAGGAATTCATACAGGCGCTGTTACTGCAACTACGCAAGGAAGAAAAAAAATATCATACGATTTAAAAGGCGACACTGTTAATATCGCAACCAGAATGGCTTCGGCAAGCGATATTGGAAGAATTAACATTTCCATAATGACTTATGAACTTGTTAAACAATATTTCGATTGTGAATATCACGGTACAATTCCGGTTAAATATCAAGGCGACATGGATATGTATTTTATAAAAAGAATTAAAAAGAAATATTCGGAAGACAGACAAATTGGAATTAAACCAAACAGAATTTTTACAGTTAAATACTTAATTCGTCAATTTACTGATTTACAAGAAATTATACTCGATAAATTAGAAAGAGAATTACCTGATTATCTATTTTATCATAATTATAAACACACTATTGACGTTGTTAATCAAGCCGAATTAATCGGATATGGCGAAGGAGTTGACGATGAAGCTATTTTACTTTTAATGACTGCAGCTCTTTTTCATGATGCAGGACATACAATTGGTTACGACAATCACGAATATTTCGGAACACAAATCGCTCAAGAATGGTTGCCAAAATACAAATACACTGATAAACAGATAGATACAATATGTGATATAATTATGGCAACTCAACTTCCGCCACAGCCTAAAACTTTACTTCAAGAAATTATTTGCGATTCTGATTTAGATTATCTTGGACGAAGTGATTTTATTCCTGTTTCAAATACACTATATGAAGAACTGAAAGCTCAAAACAAAATGTCAAGTTTAAATACTTGGAATAAAATTCAAGTGAAATTTTTATCTTCTCATCAATTTTTCACTAAAACTGCAAACAAACTTAGAGAAGTAAATAAACAAGCTCAAATTGAAAGAATTAAACAAATTATTAATTGGGATGAAGATTAATTTTATAACAATTTTTGAATATTAAAACAGAAGAGTTACTAATATAAAAAACATGTTTAAACAATCTTCAGTATTAAATTTTTATTATTAATTAATAATCTTAAAGTTATGAAAACAAAATCTTTATTATTAAGTCCAATATTTATATTTATAATTTTAAATCATTCTTTTTCGCAAAATAATAGTGGCATTATAAGATACTTTGAAGTAAAATCAGACAAAAACATTACCCTTGAGGAAGGGCCAAATTACTCTGTTTCAAAAAGCGACAAATGCTACATTGTTGATGGTAACGAATCAAAAGGTTATGTAGAACTTGATTTTGATGTGCCAAATTTCTATAATAATCCAAAATCAATATCTTTAATTATTAATTCAGCGGATGTTGAATATGCTGAATCATCAGGTGGATTTTCTGTTTTTTATAACAATACTAAAGTTGGAAATATTTCTCAAGTGTACAGAAATGCAAAAATTGAAATTTCTATTGACAATAATATTTTAAAATCTGCAAAAAAAATAAATCTTGTTATAAAGGCAAATAATGATGATGGTCTTTATCTATTATCAAAAAAATCAGGTTTTGGTGCTTTCCTTGCAATTACATATTAATTTTTAAATTATAACAAAACAAAAAAATCTCACAGAATATATTTATAATTTATTGTTTACATTTGCAATTAGCATAAAAATTATAAATAATAAATATGAATTTTATTGAAATTAAAAATGTAAACAAAGCTTTTGTTAACCATCAGGCTTTAAGCGATATTAATTTAGAAATACCCGAAGGTAAAATTTTTGGTTTATTAGGTCCGAATGGAGCAGGAAAAACTACTTTAATTAGGATTATAAATAATATTACTTTACCGGATTCCGGACATGTGATTTTCAATGGTCATCCGCTGCAATCTTCTCATATTCAACATATTGGATATTTACCTGAAGAACGAGGGTTGTATAAAAAAATGAAAACCGGAGAACAAGCAATGTATTTTGCTCAATTAAAAGGCCTTTCGAAAAATGATGCATATAAAAAATTAAAATACTGGTTTCAAAAATTTGAAATTGAAACTTGGTGGAATAAAAAAGTTGAAGAACTTTCGAAAGGAATGCAACAAAAAGTTCAATTTATTGTTACAATACTTCACGAACCTAAACTATTGATATTTGACGAACCTTTCAGCGGTTTTGATCCGATAAATGTAAACTTATTGAAAAATGAAATCCTATCTTTAAAAGAAAAAGGACACACAATCATTTTTTCAACTCATAATATGGCTTCGGTTGAAGAACTTTGCGATAATATAGCTTTAATTAATAAATCAAAAAAAGTACTTGACGGAAATGTTCAGGAAATTAAAGAAAAATATAAATCAAACGAATTTGAAATACATTTTAAAGGAAATTTCGATAAATTTTCTGCTTCAATAACTACTGAATATGAAATTAAAGAGCTTAGTAAAAACAACGGAAATACCATTTGCAGAGTTAAACTTTTAAATAACACAAGCACTAATCAACTATTATCTTCAATGCTTCAATATGGGCAAATAATTGGTTTAAACGAAGTTATGCCTTCAATTAACGATATTTTTATAAAAGTTGTTGAAGACATCAATAAAAAAGTTTAATCAAAATTTATTCGTTTATAAAACATTCAAAAAAATGAACAAAATACTTTTAATTATAAAACGAGAATATCTGACAAGAGTTAGAAAAAAAATATTTATTATAATGTCAATTTTAGGTCCTGTATTAATGGCTTCTCTTTTCTTTATTCCTGTTTTACTTTCAGGAATAAAAGACGATAATATAAAAAATATAATTGTTAAAGATGAATCGGGCAAATTCACCGAAAGCCTGAAAAATGAAAAAAATCTAAACTTCACATTTGCTGAAAACACTGATTTACAAGAGCTTAAAAAAACTTTTTCAAATAATTTTTATGCTTTGCTTGTAATTCCTGAAAATCCTGAAAAAGATAATGTAGAGATATTTTCTGAAGGCCAGCCAGACATGAATACAAAAATGTACATAAGTTCAAAAATTGAAGCAAAAATAAGAACCGACAAGCTTAAAGAATTGGGAATTGAAGAAGAGATTGTTAATTCTGTAAATCCTGATATTCATATACAAACAATTAAAATTAAATCAGATGGAAGCGAAGAATTAAGCTCTACAGAAGTTGCCATTGCAATTGGTTTTATTTCTGGGCTTCTGATTTATATGTTTATTTTTATGTATGGCGCCATGGTTATGCGTGGAGTTATCGAAGAAAAAACTAATCGTGTTGTTGAAATTTTAATTTCTTCAGTAAAACCATTCCAATTAATGATGGGAAAAATAATTGGCATCGCCTTAGTTGCGTTAACACAATTTTTCCTTTGGATTGTTTTAGGTATAGCTATTGTTTCAGTAGCTCAATCAGTTATGGGAAATTCTTTTTCTGAAAGTCAACAACTTACAGAACAAATGATGCCGAATAATCAAATAAGTGATGAAATGCAAAGCATTGATAATAAAAGCCAAATGATTAATGAGATTTTCACTTCATTATCAAACTTGCCAATTGGAATGATAATATTTTCATTCGTTTTTTATTTTATTGGCGGATATTTATTATACGCATCTTTATTTGCTGGAATTGGCGGAGCTGTCGACAATGAGGCTGATACTCAGCAATTTATGCTGCCATTAACAGTTCCATTAATCTTATCGATGATGGTAGCTCAAGTAATAATTCAAGATCCGGAAGGACCTGTTGCATTTTGGTTTTCTGTAATTCCGTTTACTTCGCCTGTTGTTATGATGCTTCGTGTACCTTTTGGAGTTCCGGCTTGGGAATTAGCTCTTTCTATGGGAGCACTTATTGTTACTTTTATTGCAAGTACTTGGATGGCCGGAAAAATATACAGAATCGGAATTTTAGTTTACGGTAAAAAATTCAGCTACAAAGATTTATGGTTATGGCTTAGATTTAAAGGGTGAAAATTAGTAATTAGTTTATTAGTCATTGGAAATTAGCACATTAATATGAATAAATTTGTCTTTGGCTTGTGGATATGTATTGCGGATTTTAAATTAATAATTATAAAATGCTGATAATTGATTAATTATCAGCATTTTGTCTTTTCACTTTTTTTTATTCAATCCATTTATTTACATCATCCAATGTCGGATTTTGATATCCAAGTTTATTTTTCTTATTAAATCCACATAAATCCTGATGTAATTTTGCAGATTTTATTTCTTTTAAAGACTTTACTGTTTTAAATCCCATTTTCATAA
>JAFGWC010000054.1 GCA_016937695.1 Bacteroidales bacterium | reverse complement strand
TGCAATAATGTTAAAAGCATTGGCCGACAGGCTTGCCGAAGCTTTTGCAGAATTAATTCACGAAAAAATCAGAAAAGAATATTGGGCATATTCCAAAGATGAAAATTTAAGTTTGGATGATTTATTTAAATCCAGATATCAAGGAATTAGGCCTGCTTTTGGTTATCCTGCTTGCCCGGAACATTCTGAAAAACAAACTTTATTTAATTTGCTTGATGTTGAAAATAATATTCAAATGAAATTGACAGAGAATTTTTCAATGTATCCGGCAGCTTCTGTAAGTGCAATGTGTTTTTCGCATCCGCAATCAAAATACTTTAATTTAGGAAGAATTACTAAAGAACAAATTGAAGATTACGCGCAAAGAAAAAACATTTCTAATGAATTAGCTATGAGGTATTTAGCTGTGAATTTGGCGGATGAGTAATGTTTTTGAATAAAGATTAATTATTTATTTTGAATATTTATTGATTAATTCAAGCATTTGTTTATTATTATGTTTAATAGCGATATCTAATGGACTAATTCCGCAAGTGTCTTTTATATTAATATCGCCTCTGTATTTAAGCAATAGTTCAGTAACTTTAAAATTTTCATAATTTATTGATGAATGAAGAGCAGTTTGGCCGGATTTTTTTTGAGAATTGACATTTGCGCCATTTTCAAGCAATAAAATTAATACTTTATAGCAAGGACTTAATTTTGAATATTCTGCCATTTCGGATAAAGAGCCTCCAATGCAATATATTGCTCTGTCTAGTGCTGTTCGGCCTTCATTATCTTTTATGTTTAAATCGGCGCCTGAGTTAATTAATAATTCTGCAATTTCAGGATAACCTTCTACAGCCGCTTCTGAAAGAGGAGTTTGTCCATTATAATTTTTTTTATTTACGTTTTCGCCTTTTTCAATTAAAAGTTTTGTTATTTCCAGATTTCATTATAAACACTCCAGTCCAGCAATCCGTTTAAACCTCTGTTACAACTTTCTTCTAATATTTCTTTAACTAACTCATAATCATTTTGTTGTACTGCAGTTTTAAGTTCCGCTTCTGTATGGCAACAACTATTTAAGAAAATAATTATAAATGATAAAAGGAGTAATATTTGGATTTTCATAAAATTTGTAATTATAAATTTTAAAAGTAATTATAAATAATAATTTTGAAAGTATTAGATATTACTTTTTTAAGTTATTTGGCTTTATCTTTTTTACTAATATCGCATAAAATATTAAATGTAATATCTTTATATACAGCTAATTGTGATTATATTTTATTGAGAAATTTTTATTTGTTAAAAAGATATTTTTATAAAAAAATGTGATATCTTCGTTTAATAATTTCTTTGTTTTAATATATAGATGTTTTTAATTAAAAGGTTTATTATATATAAATTTTTAAGATTTTGGTTTTTATAAAGTAATATTTGAAACATCTAAATTGAAATGCCTATGGTTTTATAGAAAAAACTTTTCAGAATATACCCATCATTAAGGATAATGAAAGCGGTATTTCACAATTAGATTGTGGAAACAATTAATTTTATCAACAAAAAACTTAATTTAAATTTATTAAAATGAAAACTACATTTGCTATAATAATAGCTCTATTTGTTGCATTGCCTGCAATGAGTTCAGATTGTATTTATAATTTTCAAAAACAAGAAACTTTAATTGCTACATATAACGGAATGAACGATGATGGAAAATTCGTATTTACCGATGATGATGGAAATGAATTTGTTTTTGATGAAGTTAGCGAAAATGTAAATGTTAATTTATATGATGACGAAATTATAGGTACAAAATTTTCTGTAACATGGGAAGAAGATTTTGTTGACATTTTTGACGAAGAAGGCGAAGCTACTGGCGAAACTCAAAAAATTTCTGTCATTACTGATTTAAAAGAAATTTAAAATTCAGATTTTTTTTGTTAAACGCCTGATTTTATAAATCCAGGCGTTTTTTTTTCTTGATAATTAAAAATTTCTATTGAAATTGTTGTAAAAATCGGATATCATTTTCAAAATACATTCTCAGATCTTTTACACCATATTTTAGCATTGCAATTCTTTCAATTCCCATTCCAAATGCAAAACCTGTATAAACTTTACTGTCTATGTTATTGCTTTCCAGCACATTAGGATCAACCATTCCACAACCTAAAATTTCGAGCCAACCTGTGTATTTACAAACATTACAGCCTTTTCCACCACATAAAGAGCATGAAATATCCATTTCTGCAGAAGGTTCAGTAAAAGGAAAATATGAAGGACGAAGCCTTATTTGAGTTTTTTCGCCAAATAATTCTTTTGCAAAATAAAGCAGCGTTTGTTTTAAATCGGCAAATGAAACATTTTTATCAATATATAAACCTTCTATTTGATGAAAAATGCAATGTGCTCTTGCCGAAATAGCTTCGTTTCTAAAAACTCGTCCCGGAGAAATTGTTCTAATCGGTGGTTTCTCATTGTCCATTACTCTAACTTGAACCGATGAAGTGTGAGTTCTTAAAAGTACATCTGGATTTTGCTCAATAAAAAATGTATCTTGCATATCACGAGCCGGATGTTCTTCAGGAAAATTAAGAGCCGAAAAAACGTGATAATCGTCTTCAATTTCAGGACCTTCAGAAATTGTAAAGCCTAATCTTGTGAAAATTTCAATTATTTCGTTTCTAACTATAGAAATAGGATGTCTGCTTCCTAAATTAACAGAATCACCAGGCAAACTTAAATCTAACTGAATTTTCGATTTTTGATTATCTTCTTCAGTATTCAATTTTAAAAATTCAATTTTGTCCTGAATATTTGATTTCAGAATATTTAAAACTCGTCCAAATTCCTTTTTTTCATCAGCAGGAATATTTTTAAATTCGTTAAAAAGCTCTGTTACAATTCCGTTTTTTTTTGATAAAAATTTAATTCTGAAATTTTCAATTTCATCAATAGATTTTGCCGAAAATTTTTCTACTTCTTTAATCAGCTCTTGAATTTTATTAATCATATCGTAATATCTTAATATTCAATTGTTTATTTAATAATTTTCATCGAAATAATTTTAATATCGTCAATTGGTCTGTCGTTTTTATCTCTTTTAACAGAAGCAATTTTATCTATAATATCTAATCCTTCAACCACTTCACCAAAAACTGTATATGCGCCGTCAAGATGAGGTGTGCCACCAATTGTTTTATAAATATTTTTTTGTTCTTCTGTATATTTTAATGATTTTATTTCAGGATGTTCTTTTTTAACAATTTCTGTAATAATATTAATTAAACTGTCTAAACCTTTTTCGTTTCTTGTATTTTGAAAATTTGCGATTTCTTTTTGAATAGACTCATTTTCAGGATTTTGGATATATGTTCTGATGAATGGAAGTAATTGATTCATTTCAGATTGAGTTTCCATTTGCGTTAATTGTTCATCATTAAAAATAGAACCTTGAACAATATAGAATTGTGAGCCAGACGAACGTTTTTCCGGATTTACTTGGTCGCCAGTTCTTGCAGCAGATAATGCTCCTTTTTTATGAATAAATTTTGGATTAAATTCTGCAGGAATTGTATAACCTGGTCCGCCGCTTCCTAAGGCTTGTCCTTCTTGTGCAGTTTTAGAATCAGGATCACCAGCTTGTATCATAAAATCGGCTATAACTCTGTGAAATAGAACACCTTCGTAAAATTTTTCGTCAATAAGTTTTAGAAAATTATTTTTGTGTTCGGGTGTTTCGTCATAAAGTTTAACTTTTAAATTTCCCATTGTTGTTTCAATTTCAACAATAGTTTCTTTATTGTTTTTTTTCTGACTTTTACATTGCGAAAATACAGTTAAAACAATAACTGCTATTATAATTAATTTTGATATTTTCATGGTTTTCATTTTTTTGAATTGCAAAATTAGTAAATATTAGAAATGTTGAGATATAAATTTTAACAAAAGTTATTGTAGAAGAAAAAAACACGATGGAAGGTTTTTCAAACACTTCCATGTGTTTAAATTATATTATTTTATTTCCCATTCAAAACCGTCTTTTTTATCTTTAATAATAATTCCGGCTTCGCTTAATAAATCCCTTATTTTATCAGATGTTGCAAAATCTTTATTGTTTTTTGCATCAAGTCTTGTGTTTAACAAAATATTTATTACCGATTCTAATTTATCGTTTGAAGCTGCATTAGTTTCAATATTTTTTAAGCCTGCAATTTCAAAAACAAATTTATGATAAGTTTCTTTAAGTTCTTGTAAATCAGCACTTGATATAATATCATTTCCATCAGCAATAGAATTAATATACCTGACTCCATCAAATAAATGAGCAAATAAAATAGGAGTATTTAAA
Organism: Bacteroidales bacterium; assembly: GCA_016937695.1. Classification (GTDB taxonomy): domain Bacteria; phylum Bacteroidota; class Bacteroidia; order Bacteroidales; family NBLH01; genus NBLH01. Next base: position 58,491 of record JAFGWC010000054.1, on the reverse strand, counting down.
TCGTCGTTTAAAGCATCATAACATTTTTGTTTAAAATTTTTGATATCTAAAGATGATTTTTCAGATGTTTTTAAAGTATCAATTGTTTTAATTGCTGTTAATAATCTTTCCAAACCTTTTTCTGAAGCTTGAAGCGCTTCATTGGAAAAATCTAATGGTTTTCTGTAATGCGATTGAAGAATAAAAAATCTTATAGTCATTGGCGAATATGCTTGGGCCAATAATTTATGATTTCCTGTAAATAATTCTTCAAGAGTAATAAAATTACCAAGCGATTTCCCCATTTTCTGCCCTTCAATGGTAATCATATTGTTGTGCATCCAGTATTTTACTGATTCTTCGCCATTTGCAGCAGTAGATTGAGCAATTTCACATTCGTGATGTGGAAAAAGCAAATCCATTCCGCCACCATGAATATCGAATTTTTCGCCTAAATATTTTGTGCTCATCACAGAACATTCAAGATGCCAACCGGGGAATCCATCGCTCCAGTCTGAAGGCCATCGCATAATATGTTCAGGTTCTGCTTTTTTCCATAATGCAAAGTCGAAAGGATTGTTCTTTTCTTCCTGACCTTCCAGTTCTCTGTTATTGCTTTGCAAATCATCAAGTACGCGACCAGAAAGCTTTCCGTAATTATACTTTTTGTTATATTTTTCTACATCAAAATAAATAGAACCGTTTTTTTCGTATGCATAACCATTTTTAATAATTTTTCTAACCAATTCTTGTTGTTCAATTATATGGCCGGAAGCATGAGGTTCAATACTTGGACGAAGTGTATTCAAATCTCTCATCTTATCGTGATAGGAGTTTGTATAAAATTGTGCAATTTCCATTGGTTCAAGCTGTTCTATTCGTGCTTTTTTAGCAATTTTATCTTCGCCTTGGTCAGCATCATTTACCAAATGTCCAACATCAGTAATATTTCTTACATATCTTACTTTGTATCCAAGATGTGTTAAATATCTGAAAAGGATATCGTATGTAATTGCCGGACGTGCATGGCCTAAATGTGGATCGCCATAAACCGTTGGTCCGCAAACATACATTCCTACATTTGGTGAGTTTATTGGTTCAAAAACTTCTTTTTTACGACTTAATGTATTGTATATATGTATTTTATGTTCCATTATTAATGAATTTTTAAGTTTTCTGAATTTGTTTTTTTATAATTAAAAATCAGAATAAACAAATTTTTATTAAAATTAGCTTTTAATGTAAAATTAAATTTACACTATGATTTTAATTAAAAAAATGGTTAACAAATTGAGATTAATTGCTTTGTAATAATTTGAAAATGCAAAAGTAAAAAAAAATGTTGTTTTATTTTAAATTTTTCCAATATAGAATTATCCTTATTAGCAACAATAAGGGCAGGATTTTGGTGTGTAGATAAAAATATTAGTTTTTGATAACTTCAGTAATTCTTCCATTTTTGTATATAACTGTTTTTATTAATAATCCGTCAGAGTTGTAGTAATATCTTTTTCCGTCAATTAATTTTCCGTTTCTAAATTCACCTTCTCTGTCTATTTTTTTAAAAGCATTATAAAGTTTGTGATTTCCATTTCCATCAAAAACTTCGTACGAATTTTCATTATTCTCATTATCAATATGTTCTTTGCTTATTGTAGCATTTGTATCGTCGGGTATTTCATCAACAGAAACTTTTTTTTCGGCATAAAATTTTGATGATTTTTCATTAAACTGTCCTGCTGCAAAAAATTTCTCCGACTTTAATGAACCTTTTTCATCATATTCTTTAATTACTCCATTTTCTTTTCCTTCACGCCAATCACCTTCAATTCTTAATTTTCCGCTTGGATAATAGTATTTTTGAATTCCTGAGCGTTTTCCTTTTTCATTAAAGCTCCATTCGTAAGCTTTTTCACCATTTTCATGATAAAAATTATATTTACCAACCCATTTTGTTCCTTGCCAAATACCTTCTTCCGAAAGTTTTCCGGTTTCATAATAAATTTTAGCATAACCATTTGGGCGATTATTTATATAAGTAATTTCAGATTTTAAATTGCCGTTTAAATAATATGATTTCCAAATGCCGTGTTTTTTATTATTTACAAAATTTCCTTCTTTTTCTATTTTCTTAGTTTCATTTGTATATAAATATATCCACCAACCATATTTGTTTTTGTTAGCATCTAATCTGTTTATAGTATCAGAATTATTTATAACTCCCTGACTATTGGCAACTAGTAGAAAATTTAAACTAATAAAAATCAGTAAAATATATTTAAACAAGGCTTTATTCATGCTCAAAAATAGGTAATAATATTATTATATAAAACAAAAATAATAGCAAAAATGTTGCAGCAAAATAAAAATAATTATTTACAAAATTTATCAATTTGAAATTGTGCGTATTTGTGACCTAAATTTTTTGCTATTTGAAAATCAGCACAAGCTTCATTTTTTTTATTTATTTCTAATTTATCTAATGCCCTAAAATAGTATGCTGCGGATAATTTGGGATTTATTTCAATTGCTTTTGTAAAATTATTTATAGATTCTGTATAATTTTTCAGATTTCGATATGAAATTCCTCTATTTAAATATGCGGTAACAAACTCAGCATCTATTTCAATTGCTTTGTTATAGTCTAAAATAGCTTCATTGTGCATTTTTGCATTATCTTTAGCTAAGCCTCTGTTTGAGTATGCAGATGCATTTTTTGAATCGTATTCTATAGCTTTATTAAAATCGTCAATTGCTTCTTTTGTTCTGTTTAATTTTCCATTTATTACGCCTCTGTTTACAAAAGCATTTTCATATAATGGGTCAAGTTCAATTGTTTTATCGTAATCTAAAAGTGCTTCATAAAGTCTTTGTTTTGCTAATGTGGTATCTGCTGCAAGCTCAGAATATGTTTCTTTTGCAAGTCCACGGTTGTGATATGCTTCAACAAAAGTACTTTCAATTTCAATTGCTTTATCAAAATCTTTTATTGCAAGTTTCACTAAATTGCTGTCAGACAATTCTTTAGCGTAATCTTTTCGAGATGTTCCTCTATTGTAAAATGCGTGATAATAGTCGGGTTTTAAAATAATTGCCCTTGTAAAATCTTCAATTGCTTCTTTATGATTTTTTTCTTTGTCTTTTGTGCTGCCTCTGTTATTCCATGCTACAACTGCTTTTGGCGATTTTTTAATTGTGTCGTTCCATAAAACAAGGCTGTTTTCCCATATTTTACATCTCTGAAAAGATAATGCGGTAAGTCCAATTGTATAAATAAAAAGTATTGTATATGCTAAATATTTTTTATCAGAAAATTTCTCTTTTAGTTTAACAAAAAACCAACCTGTTAAAATAAAAAATCCAATTGACGGAATATAGCTATATCTATCTGCCATAATTGCGCTTCCAACAGGAATAAGTTGAAGTAAAAGAAATATATTTATTACAAAAAAAGCAATTGAAAAACTTATGATTTTTGATTTTTTTATAAAATAAAAAAACACGTAAACGACTAAAGATGAAGGGATTACGTATAACCAATAATATGCAGGTATTGTTTTATTTATAATATCAGGATATGGATAAATTGCAGCTAAATTTACAGGTAAAATTAATTTTATGATATAAAATGAAAACGAATAAGCTGCAATTCCTATTCTTTTATAAAACTCGTAGCTGTTAGAATCGTGCAAAGCATTTCCTGCTTTTTGAGCATAAATTGCGACAATACCAAATACAACAGCAAGTATCAGAAAAGGAATTTTTTCAAAAATCACTTTTTTATCTAAAAGTTTTCTATCAAATAAATAATCAACAGCAAATAAAGTAATTGCAAGTGAAACTGCCTGTCCTTTTGATAATAAAGAAAGTATAAAAAGTAAAATGGAAATGAAGTAATATTTTAGTTGTTTGTTTTTGATGTAATAAATATAAGATATTAATGAGGCGATATAGAAAAAAGCATATAAAACGTCTTTTCGTTCAGAAATCCAAGCCACAGACTCTACATGTAAAGTGTTTACGCCAAATAATAAAGATGCTGCAATTGCAATATCAAATCGTCCAAATAAAGAATAAACAAGCCAAAGAATCAATAAAGTATTTAATAAATGCAATAATATATTTGTAAAATGATAAATCCAGGCAACAAATTCACCGTCTTTATCTAATCCGCCAATTTGATAATCAATATTTAAAGATAACATACTAAGCGGATGATAGTTACCCATATAATATTCTGAAAATATATTTTTGATATTTTCTTTAGAAAGTTCTTTTATATTTGGATTTTCAACTACATAATTGTCATCGTCCCAATTTGTAATTTCATTTTTAAATGCAGGGAAATAAGCAACTACTGTAAAAATTGCAATAATAATTAGCCATTTAAAAACAGTTTTTTTACTAATAGCTTCAATTATAGAATCTTTATTTTTACTTTTGATACTTATTTCTGTGCTTTTTTTTGTTCTTTTTGTTTGCTTCACAATAAAATATATATGGTTGACTGGTTACAAATTTAGAAAATTTCATTAATTTATTATAAATCATTTAATTTATAGTTTGTTTTATATTTTAAATTATAGGCGTTTTTAAAAACAGCTTTAACAGAGCCAACAAGTATTTTTGCTTCAACAAGTAACGGAATTCTGTTTTCATCATCACTAACCCAAACAAATAAATCTTCGCCGCCTTTAAAAATGGTTCCTTCTATTAAAAGAATTGAAAATTTAAGGCAATTATATTTTTCACCTTCTCTTGTTTCAATTATATCTTTACCTAAAAATCTTCCATAAAGATTATAAATTTCGTTATCAACAATCATTGTAAGCGGAATTTTTTGATTTTCTTTAAAATTGCTGAAATCAAAAGTTCTGGCATAATATACTGCTGTCATTATATCAAAAGTGCAATTTTGAAGTTCAAGAGTGTCTAATTGTCTCTTTTTCTTTGTATTCCAAGTGTCTGTATATATTTTGTAATTATTATAATCAAACTTATAATAGTTTTTTGTTTTTTGTTTCCCTTCAGATGTATTTCTGCTGTATTTTATTGATTTCAAACTATTTAAATCAGCCCACGAATTATAATAATCTCTTACTGTAAATATCCAGTCATATTTTTTTACTGATGTTCCAGTTCCGGAAAAATGATAAACTTCTTTATTGTTTAATAATTCTTTTTTGGCTTCAAATTTTACTTTTCCGGCATTTACCCAAATAAATCCCCAATTATATACAACATCATACTCCAATATTTCTCCACTTTTAAAACTTTTTACAACTGGCATACACTGCGAATATACATCCATAAAATTAAAAAACATAAAAAATATGGCAGATAAGATTTTTATTTTATTATTCATATTACCTTCATAATAGTCTGAATATTATTTATTTACACTTCCAATTTTCGATTCAATAGATTGCACTTTTTTTTCTATTCTATCATCACCTTCTTTTTTTATATCAATTGTAATTGTTGAATAAACTCGGTCCGAATTTTTTTCTAATATTTCGTACGATTTATTAACAATATCAAGAGCTTCAGGCAATGTTGAAGTTTCAATTATAGTTCCCATTGCTGTTAATTTGTAACTAATTCCCGATTCTTTTATCATTTTAAGTACTTTGCTAACATCATTGCTAACACTTATTCCCTTGTCGGTTGGAAATATTGCAAATTCTAATAATACTGACATAATTATTTAATATTTAACTTTTTTCTAATAAAAGGTTCTATGTTGTCTTCTTCCTCAAAATATAAAAGTTGTCCTTTATTGTTATCAATAATAAATTTAAACTTATTTTCCTTGGCTACTTCGTCAATAGCTTTTTTTAATTTATCAATTGCAGGTTTATAAAGGTCGTTCTTTTTTTTATTTATTTCGTTTTGAGCATTTATTTGAAATTCCTTTATATCTTCTTGTAATTGATTTAATTCCTTTTGTTTATCTAATTTTATTAAATCAGATAAGTTTTTTTCTTCTTTTTTATAATCAGTTATTTTTTTCTGATATTCCTGATTTTTTGTTTTTATATGCTCGTTAATTTGATTAATAAAAACTTCAATATCTTTATTTGCAGATATAATTTCAGGCATTTCTGCTAATAATTTATCAGAATTTAAATATCCATATTTTAAATTCTGAGATTTTATAATTGTTATATTGCTGAATATTAGCAACATAACAATTAACCCAAATAATAGTTTTTTCATTTTAACATTTTTTATATTCATTAAAAAAATTAAATCTTTCTTCACAAAATTAAAATCTAATGTAAAAATACTCAATAGAAAAATATAAATTAATAAAATTTGATTAATTGTTAAAACTAATTTCCGTTAAAATTATAACAAAACGGCTCAATATTTTAAGAACTCTTAAATATTTTAATGCCATAATATTTGTAATTAAGTTTCTGTAGCCTATATTTGCAAAACTTTTTTTAAGATAGGAGTAAAAGACAAGTAATGAGTAAAAAATTTAAAGAATACAATAAATTAGACTTATCTCAAATTAATAAAGATGTATTAAAATTTTGGGAAGACAATAAAACATTTGAAAAAAGTTTATCTATCAGAAAAGGCAAACCAGCTTTTGTTTTTTATGAAGGACCACCTTCAGCAAATGGAAAACCAGGAATACATCACGTAATGGCTCGTTCAATTAAAGATATTTTTTGCAGATACAAAACACAAAAAGGCTTTTATGTTGAACGTAAAGCAGGTTGGGATACTCACGGACTTCCTGTTGAACTTGCCGTTGAACAAATGCTTGGCATTACAAAAGATGATATTGGCGTAAAAGTTCCTATTAATGAATATAACGATGCTTGCCGTAAAGAGGTAATGAAATATACTGACCTTTGGGAGGAAATTACCGAACAAATGGGTTATTGGGTTGATATGGAAAATCCATATATTACTTACGATAACAGATATATTGAAACACTTTGGTGGCTTTTAAAACAATTTTATAATAAAGACCTTTTATATAAAGGATATACAATTCAGCCTTATTCTCCTGCAGCAGGAACAGGTTTAAGCTCGCACGAACTTAATTTACCCGGCTGCTATAAAGATGTAAAAGATACAACTTGTGTTGCTCAGTTTAAAGCAGTAAGAAACGAAAATTCAGAGTTTTTATTCAATCAAACTGATGCTGATGTTTACTTTTTAGCTTGGACTACAACTCCTTGGACTCTGCTTTCAAATACAGCATTAACAGTTGGTGCTAAAATTAATTATGCTCTTATCAGAAGCTTTAATCCTTACACAGGAATTCCTGTTACATTAATAATGGCTAAGGATTTAATGAATTCATTATTTCCCGGAAAAAATTCAGAATTAAGCTTTGACGATTATAAAGAAGGAGATAAAAATATTCCGTTTAAAGTTATTGCAGAATACAAAGGCAGTGAATTAAAAGGAATAAGCTACGAACAATTATTGCCATATAAACAGCCGGAAGATGGCGATGCTTTTAAAGTAATTACAGGCGATTTTGTTACAACAGAAGATGGAACAGGCATTGTACACACTGCTCCAAGTTTTGGTGCCGATGATTATCGTGTTTGTAAAGAAAACGGAATTGGTTCTTTAACTTTGGTTGATATTAACGGTAAATTTATTGATGGAGTTGGCGAGTTTAGCGGAAGATTTGTTAAAAATGCTTACGACAATTCTTTAACTGACGACGATGCTACTGTTGATGTTGATATTGCAGTTAAACTAAAAAAAGAAAACAAAGCGTTTAAAATAGAAAAATACGTTCACTCATATCCTCATTGTTGGCGAACAGATAAACCTGTTCTTTATTATCCAATGGATTCATGGTTTATACGCACAACAGCTCTAAAGGGAAGAATGATGGAGCTTAATGATACAATTAACTGGCAGCCAAAATCTACAGGTTCAGGGCGATTTGGGAAATGGCTCGAAAATTTAGTAGATTGGAATTTATCCCGCTCAAGATATTGGGGAACTCCGCTTCCTATTTGGCGAACAGAAGACGGAACAGAAGAAATTTGTATCGGTTCTGTTGAAGAATTAAAACTTGAAGCTGAAAAATCTGTTAAAGCAGGATTTATGTCTAAAAATCCGCTTAAAGATTTTAATATTGGTGATTTTTCAAAAGAAAATTATGACAAATTCGATTTACATAAACATCATGTTGATAATGTAATTTTAGTATCGGAAAGAGGAAAAAAAATGTATCGCGAAAGCGATTTAATTGATGTTTGGTTCGATTCAGGCGCTATGCCATATGCGCAATTACATTATCCTTTTGAGAATAAAGAGAAATTTGAAAATTTTTATCCTGCAGATTTTATAGCAGAAGGTGTTGATCAAACTCGCGGGTGGTTTTATACATTGCATGCAATTGCGACAATGATTTTTGATTCTGTTGCTTTTAAAAACATCATTTCCAATGGTTTAGTGCTTGATAAAGATGGTCAAAAAATGTCGAAACGACTTGGAAATGCTGTTGACCCTTTTGAAACAATTGAAAAATACGGTTCTGACCCTTTGCGTTGGTACATGATTACAAATTCTCAACCATGGGATAACTTAAAGTTTGATATTGAGGGAATTGATGAGGTTAGGCGTAAATATTTCGGCACACTTTATAACACTTATTCGTTCTTTTCGTTATATGCAAATGTCGATAATTTTAAGTATGAAGAAGAAGAAATTTCTTTAGAAAAAAGACCTGAAATTGACCGTTGGATAATTTCATTATTAAATTCATTAATTAAAGAAGTTGATGATTATTATGCAAATTATTTTCCAACTAAGGCAGGAAGAGCTATTCAGGATTTTGTAAACGATAATTTAAGTAATTGGTATGTAAGGCTTAACAGAAAACGTTTTTGGGGCGGCGAATATTCAGAAAATAAAATTGCAGCTTACCAAACTCTTTATACTTGTTTAGATGTTGTTGCAAGACTTTCTGCACCAATTTCACCTTTTTATTCAGATCAGTTATTCAGAGATTTAATAAATGCTACGGGAAAATGCAAATACGATTCTGTACATTTATCTGATTTTCCGGTTTGTGATGAAACAGCAATAGATAAGGAACTTGAAGAAAGAATGTGGATGGCACAACAAATTTCTTCTATGACTTTAGGTTTAAGAAGACAAAAAAGCATAAAAGTTCGTCAGCCACTTTCTAAAATAATGATTCCTGTTCTTAATGATGAAATAAAAAATAAAATAGATGCTGAAAAAGATATTATTTTGTCAGAAATAAACGTTAAATCAATTGAATATATAACTGATGATGCCGATTTTTTGGTAAAAAAAATAAAAGCTAACTTTAAATTGCTTGGACAAAAGCATGGTAAATTAATGAAATTAGTATCTAATGAAATAAATAATTTTACTCAGGCGGATATTAAAAAAATTGAATCAGAAGGAAAATATATTTTAAATATTGACAATAATAACATAGAAATTGAACTTTCTGAAGTTGAAATTTCATCTGAAGATATTCCCGGATGGTTAGTTGCTTCGAATAATGGTTTAACTGTAGCATTGGACGTTACAATTAGTGATGAATTAAAAGAAGAAGGTATTGCCAGAGAGTTTATTAACAGAATTCAAAATTTAAGAAAAGAATTAGGATTTGAAGTTACAGATAAAATTAGTTTGTATATACAAAAGCATGATGAAATAAATAGTGCAATTCAAAATCATAAAGAATATATTTCAACTCAAACGTTAACTGAGGAATTAATATTAAGTGATGAAATTTATGATGAAATAGGCACTAAATTTGTAGAAATCAGCGATACAATTCAAACTAAAATAAATATTGTTAAAGTATAGTTGATTACAATTATATTTATTTGAATCATATATAATGAATAAAAAAACTTAAAATATATAAAAATGGCAGAAAAGACGAGATATTCTGATGAGGAGCTGGCTGAATTCAAAGCCATAATTTTAGAAAAATTAGAGAATGCTAAGCACGATTATAAAATGTTAAGAAACGCGCTTGACCAAAGTGATAATAACGATACAAATGACACTTCGCCAACTTTTAAAGTTTTGGAAGAAGGCGCATCTGTGTTTTCAAAAGAACAATCAGGAAGATTAGCTCAAAGACAAGAAAAATTTATAGAGCATTTAGAAGCTGCTCTGATTAGAATACAAAATAAAACTTATGGAATTTGTCGTGAAACTGGCAAACTTATTTCTAAAGAGAGATTAAAAGCTGTGCCTCATGCAACATTAAGCATAGAAGCAAAGAATAGTCAATTATAAGTTTTATTTTAAAGACTTTTTATATTTATGTCAAAATTAAAAACACCGATTATTCTGATTTTATTGATTCTGATTATTGATCAATCATTAAAAATTTGGATAAAGACACATTTTTTGCTTGGTGAACAAATTTCAATATTCGGGAATTGGGCTTTTTTGCATTTCACCGAAAACAACGGAATGGCTTTTGGATGGGAGTTTGGAGGTGAATTTGGGAAAATATTTTTAAGCGTGTTTAGAATTGTTGCTGTTATTGGAATTGGCTGGTATCTGTATGATTTAGCAAAAAACAATGCTCCTAAAGGACTTATAATCAGTTTTTCTCTTGTTTTAGCAGGAGCTATTGGGAATATTATTGATAGTGCATTTTATGGAATAATTTTTAATGAAAGTTATGGCGAATTAGCTCAAATTTTTCCTGAAAGTGGTGGTTATGCAAGTTTTTTGCATGGCAAAGTTGTTGATATGTTTTATTTTCCATTGTTAAAAGGCAATTTTCCAGATTGGATACCAATATGGGGAGGCGAATATTTTACTTTTTTCAGACCAGTTTTTAATGTTGCTGACTCTGCAATTACAATTGGTGTTGTTTTAATTATTGTGTTACATCGTAAATTTTTTAAAAATAAAACCGAAAATCTAGGACATGAAAATATTGAGCAAGAAATTGCTTAATATTCTATTTTTAAAAACATTAGTTTATATAGTTAATACACAGGGTTTTATGTTGCCTGTGTATTTTTATTTTAAAAAAGTTTAAATTAGAATAAATGAATTATTTTTTCAAAAAAACATATCCGTTTTTGATTATTGTTTTAATTTATGCTTTTATAATTTTCCAAATCAATTTAAGTATTTCAAAAAGAATTTACAATTTAAATTTTGCGAAAAAAATTACAAAATCCGAAAACATTCATTTTGAAAATAATAAGCTGAAAGACAGATATAAAGTAGATTCTACATCTCAGAAGATATTATTGATTGGTGATTCCATGTCTAAGTGGCTGAGATACAGGCTTCAAGATTATTGCGAAGAGAATAATCATAAACTATCAACAGTTACTTGGGTTAGTGGAAATACAAAGTGGTTTGCTAAAACTGATACAATAAATTATTATATCGATAAATATTCAGCATCTTATGTTATATTGGTTCTTGGTTCTAATGAACTGTTTATTAAAGATATATCGAAAAACAGGACTAAATTTGTGGATGAGATTTCAAATAAATTATCAAAAGTAAAATGGGTTTGGATTGGACCGCCAAATTGGAAAAAGGATTCTGGAATAAATAAAATGTTAATGTCAAAGCTTACGCAGGATAAATTTTTCTTATCAGAGAACTTAAAATTTCAAAGACAGAAAGACGGTATGCATCCAACAGTCAAATCTTGTTCAATGTGGGTTGATAGTATTGTAAATTGGATAAACAATACAAGCAGAAGTAGAATATTACTTAAAACACCAACAAAAGAAAGAAAACTATTAAAGCCAGAGGCTATTGTATTAAAGCCAATATAAATTTGATAAACCACATAAGAAAGCTTATATGGTTTTTTAATAAAGAATTATTTTATAAATGCTCCAACATTTATATCTTCGCTTGGTTTAACAAAATGCAATTTACCTTCATTATCTTCAGCCATTAAAATCATTCCTTGAGATTCTATTCCTTTTATTTTTCTTGGTTCAAGATTTAATAATACACTTACCTGTTTTCCAATTATTTCTTCCGGATTAAAAAATTCTGCAATTCCGGAAACAACTGTTCTTTTATCAACACCTGTATCGAGTAAAAGTTTTAAAAGCTTTTTTGTTTTTGCAACTTTCTCTGCTTCAAGTATTTTGGCTGTTCTGATGTCTAATTTTTGAAAATCTTCAAAACTAATTGATTCTTTTACTGCTTCGTGTTTTTTATCTTCAAGATTATATTTTTTTGTATTTAAAAGTTTATTTATCTGAAATTCAATATCTTCATCTTCAATTTTTTCAAATAATAAGCTTGCAGTATTTATTTTATGGTCTTTAAAAAGCAAATCTTTTGTTCCTAAAATATCCCAATCAATTTTTTTTATATTAAGTAAATTTCTAATTTTTACAGATGTAAAAGGCAAAAAAGGCTCTAAAATTACAGATAAAGCAGCAGTTATTTCTAAAGAAATATTTAAAATAGTCTTAACTCTTTCAATATCTGTTTTAAATATTTTCCAAGGCTCAGTTTCTGCAAGATATTTATTCCCAATTCTGGCTAAATTCATTGCTTCTTTCAATGCTTCTCTAAATCTGTAATTTTCAATACTGAATTCTACTTTTTCTTTCAATAAAGAAATTTGATTTAGAACTTCTTTATCATTTTCATCAATATTATTTCTTTCTGGAACTATGCCTTCGAAATATTTGTTTGTTAAAACAACAGTTCGGTTAATAAAATTGCCTAAAACTGCAACAAGTTCGTTATTGTTTCTTGCCTGAAAATCTTTCCAAGTAAAATCATTGTCTTTTGTTTCCGGAGCATTTGCTGTTAAAACATATCTTAAAACATCTTGTTTTTCTTTAAATTCGTTTAAATATTCGTGTAACCAAACAGCCCAATTTCTTGATGTCGAAATTTTATCGCCTTCAAGATTTAAAAATTCATTTGCCGGCACATTTTCAGGTAAAATATATGAGCCTTCAGCTTTTAGCATTGCAGGAAAAATTATGCAGTGAAATACTATATTATCTTTTCCAATAAAGTGAACCATTTTTGTTTCTTTATCTTTCCAATATTTCTCCCAGTCATTAGTTAATTCTTTAGTTGCTGATATATAGCCGATTGGAGCATCAAACCAAACATAAAGCACTTTTCCTTCTGCATTTTCAATAGGCAAAGGAACTCCCCAATCTAAATCTCTACTAACTGCACGTGGTTGTAAACCCTGATCAATCCACGATTTACATTGTCCGTATACATTTGGTTTCCATTCTTTATGGTCTTCCAAAATCCATTTTTTCAAAAAAGGCTCGTAAGTGTCAAGTGGCAAAAACCAATGTTTGGTTTCTTTAAGTTCTGGTTTTGCGCCGCTTATTGCTGATTTTGGATTAATTAATTCTGTAGCGTTAAGCGAAGTCCCACATTTTTCACATTGGTCACCATAAGCATTTTCGTACGAACAATGCGGACAAGTGCCTGTTATATATCTGTCGGCAAGAAATTGTTTGGCTTCAGAATCGTAATATTGCTCGGTGGTTTTTTCTATAAAACCATTTTTATCATATATTGTTTTAAAAATTTCTGAAGCAGTTTCGTAATGAGTTTTTGAACTTGTTCTTGAATAAATATCGAAAGAAATTCCAAAATCTTCGAAAGATTTTTTTATAATGTTATGATATTGATCTACAATCTCTTGCGGATGTTTGTTTTCTTTTTTTGCTTTTAAAGTTATTGGAACTCCATGCTCGTCAGAACCACAAACCCAAACAACATCTTTGTTTCTAAGACGCAAATATCTTACATAAATATCTGAAGGAATATATACTCCGGCTAAATGGCCGATATGAACCGGACCGTTTGCATATGGTAAAGCTGAAGTTACTAAAAAGCGTTTAAATTTTTTCATGAGTAATGTTTTGTAATAAGCTGATTATTAACAAACAATGTAATAAGTTTATGAAAAATCAGCAATAATATTTATTTTATATTTTACTTATTTTTAGTAAAAAAGTGATTTTTAAAATATGGATGCAAATTTAGATAATATGCTTATAAAGATTAAAAAAACAGATATAAATTTTTAATAAAAAAACATCTAATTTTTTTGAAAATATTTATAATCGCTTGGGATTTGAAATAAAGATATATCAAGATTCTTTTTTTCGATTTTCATCACAGAAAGTTTTAATCTAAAATCTCTTAATAGAGAACGTTCAACAGAAAGCATCGGGAAAAAACCTTGAGTATCAGGTATTTTTAAATAATAAGTAGAACTTTTTTCGGTTCGATTTATTATTTTTAAAAAGTCGCTAAAAAAGCTAAATTGATCATTTGTTACCCAAAATGCCACTTCGGTATTCTCCTTTTTATTTCTTACGCGCCATTGATAGCAGAGATATCCATTTATGGTTTTATAATTTTGAGTTTTTATAACTTGATAATTATCAGGATCTTTATTATTATCCCAAGGGTGAACCGGAAGGCTTGTAAAAATTTTCCTTTTAGGATTTAGAGCATAAATTTTTTGTTTATTTATATCCACAATCATATAATTGACAAGTTTTAAGTTCTTATTTAACTCATCAATTCTAATGATATTATTTTTAACTTTATATGAGTAATAACTTGTGTCTATTGATGTTTCTTTAACAAAAGTGATTTCGCCTTCAAAGGTTTGAGCTTTTGAAATATTTATCGGCAGCATACTATTTATTAATAATGCTGCTAAAATTGTAAAATGAGATATTATTTGCATTTGAAACTGTTTTTCTATAAATTGACAGCAGTTTAATAAAATTTAATTAGTCCAAAGTTAATAGATAAACTATAAAAATAAAAATAAAATGGCATTTCACAATGAATTGGGTGAAAAAGGTGAAAAAGTTGCTGTAAAACACCTTATAAACAAGAGTTATTTGATAAAAGAACAAAATTGGAGATTTAAAAATAAAGAAATTGATATTATTTCTTTTAAAGATGATATTTTAGTTGTTGTTGAGGTAAAAACCCGCTCTAGTGACGAATTCGAGAAACCACAGGATGCGGTAACTAAAAAAAAACAAAAATTTATTATTGAAGCAACTAATGCATATATTGAAAAATATAATTTGGATTTTGATGTTCGATTTGATATTATTTCTGTTTTATTTAAAAATAATAAATTCGAAATAGAACATATTGAAGATGCTTTTCAACCACTTTTAAGATAAAAAAATGAATATTGAACAAATTAGAGAATATTGCCTATCAAAAAAAATGGTAACAGAAAGTTTTCCATTTGATGAAGAAACTCTTGTATTTAAAGTTCTTGATAAAATGTTTGCATTAATAAATCTGCAAGGTGAATTAAGTATTAATTTAAAATGTAATCCGGAAAAAGCGATTGAGCTAAGAGCTGAATATGAGTCTGTTAAGCCGGGATATCACATGAGTAAAATTCATTGGAATACAATTGAAATTGATGGACCAATTGATATAAAAAAAATATATGAATGGATAGATGATTCTTATAATCTTGTAGTTTCAAAAATGACAAAAAAACAAAAAGAGAGTTTATAAAAGGAAATTTATGTTTTTTAATATGTCAGTAATGATAAATTTTTTCTGTAATTTTATAAAAGACATTTTAAACTTAAAATACAGATATAAAGCATTTTAATAAATAAACTTTAATTTTTTTATTATGGGAAAAATGAAAGCCCTTGTTAAAGCAAAGCCGGAAAGAGGAATTTGGATGCAAGAAGTTGAAATTCCAAAACCGGGGATTAACGATATATTGATAAAAATAAAAAAAACAGCAATTTGTGGAACCGATTTACACATTTACAGGTGGGACGAATGGTCGCAAAAGACTATAAAAACACCAATGACAATTGGGCATGAATATGTGGGAACGATCGCTGAAATGGGAAAAGGAGTAACCGGATTTAAAATAGGCGAACGAGTTACGGGTGAAGGCCATATTGCATGTGGACATTGCAGAAATTGTAGAAGAGGACGAAAGCATATTTGCGAAAACACACTTGGAATAGGTGTAAATATTGACGGTGCTTTTGCAGAGTATGTTTTAGTGCCATCATCAAATGTGATGAAAATGAGTAGCGACATTTCTGATGAAATGCTTGCTATAATGGATCCTTTTGGTAACGCAACACATACAGCTCTTTCTTTTCCTTTAATTGGTGAAGATGTTTTAATTACAGGCGCCGGATTAATTGGAAGTATGTGTGTGGCGATTTCTAAATTTGCTGGTGCCAGATATGTAGTTGCCACAGAAACAAATCCTTATAGAATTGAGCTTGCAAAGAAAATGGGAGCAACCAGAGTTATAAATCCTTTAAAAGAATCATTAGATGATGTAATTAAAGACCTTGGCATGATTGGTTTTGATATTGGAATGGAATGTTCCGGTTCTCCAGCAGCTTTTAATGATATGTTAGCACATATGTATAATTCTGGGAAAATTTCATTATTAGGCATTTTGCCTTCATCAACTCAAATAGATTGGAATAATATTATTTTTAAAGGATTGCAAATAAAAGGAATTTATGGTAGAGAAATGTTTGAAACCTGGTATTTGATGGAACAAATGCTAATGTCGGGTTTAGATTTATCGCCAATGATAAGTCATAGATTTAAAGTTGATGATTTTCAAAAAGGTTTTGATATTATGGATTCAGGAAATTCTGGAAAAGTTATTCTTGAGTGGGATTAAAAATTTTAAAATAGAAATGAAATTATTTATAAAAACCGCTGGAAGTTTTAAAACTTCCAGCGGTTTTTTATTTGTAGTTTTTAAGATTTATTTTTCTGTGATAGTATTTTTTTCTTCAATACTTTTAAGAATAAATTTATTGTATAACATTAAAGCAATAACTGTAACAATCCCAATTGCACTAAACACATACCATATTTTAGATGGATTATACGTATTCCAAAGAAAATCAGTAAGTTGTTGATTATTCATGCCCATTTGTTCAGCAGCTTTATTAATATAATCATTCTGAGTAAAACCGTTAGTAATTTCAGGTATTTCTAAACCTCTTTTTACAACTTCAATCTTAAGCAAAGATATTTTATCTGTCCATGCCTCGTATAAGTTCCCTGATAAAAAACCAGTAAAATAGTTTCCTGCGGCAACAGGTAAAAATGAAGTTCCCATATAAAGAGCTTCTTTTCCTTTTGGGGCAATTGTTCCTACATATTCAGTAAATTTTGGTGAACTTGCCATTTCGCCAAGAGCAAAAATAAATATACCAAGAATTACATAAAATCCATTTCCTGTACCAAAGGCAATACCAATACCAAGTGCAGCAACAAGAATACCAGAAATAATTCCATTAACTGGACGAAATTTCATAACCAAAGCTGAAATAAGTACTTGAAAAAATATAATTGCTCCTGCATCAAGATTTACCATCATTTCTGGTGCTATTGTGCCTTCAGAAGTACCAATTGCAGCTGCTAAAGCTGGGGAAATATTAGCTATTGAATTATAAATTATACTTGTGTTAACCCATTGATCTATAAAGTTTGGTAAAGTATAAAAAAGTTGATTAAACATTGTCCAAAAACCAACCATTATAATAAGGAAAATAGCAAGCTTAATATCAGCTAAAGCAGTTAAAATATTAAGTAATGATTTTTTTATAACTTGTCCTAAAGGTTCTGTCGATTTTTCTCTGTCAGGTTCTTTATAGAAGAAAAGTAGTAAAAGAATGTTGACTACAATTGCAGAAGCAGCCATAATAAAAACTATTTTCCAACCAAAAGCACCTCTTAATTTAGATGAAAAAATTGGTCCAATAAAACCACCAACATTAACCATCATATAAAAGATTCCGAAACCTATTGAAGAAGTTTCTTTTGATGTTGTTTTAGTTATTGTTGCAGAGATAACCGGTTTAAAAAAAGCGGCACCTAAGGCAACCCATAAAAATGCTAAATACACTGTTAAATATGTATCAACATATCCCATTAATAAGTAACCGGATGTTAAAAGGAAATAAGCAAGAAAGAGTATTTTTTTATATCCAATACGGTCAGCTATTGCGCCTGTAATAATAGGTAGAAAGTATAAAATAGCAGTTACAGTTCCCATTATTGAACCTTTTTGAATATGAGAAAAGCCTAGTGCTCCTTCATCGGTAGATTTTGTTAAATATAGTGCTAAAACTGCAAATAATCCGTACCATGCCCAACGTTCGAATAATTCCATTGTATTGGCAATCCAAAACGTTTTGGGAAAACTTTTAAATATCTGTGTAAATTTCATAAAAATTAATTTAGGTTATTATGGTTAATAATTGCCTAAATTAATATTTTTTTATTAAGTGGAAAATGAAATAAGAGTGTTCTTTAAAATATTAAATAAAATATTTATGAATTAGCAAACAAAGTGTTGTAGTATCTGACTATCTTAATCATGTCTTCTGTTCTTTTTAAGTTAATGTTGTTATTAGAAATAAAATCTTTAACTTTTTCGATTTTTTCAGGAAAAAGAGTTTCAACGTCTTTTTTCTTCACATCAAATAAAATTGCCGGATTATCACCAACTTTTAAATAATAAGTTTCAATAATGGCTTGGCGAGAACTATATCCGTAAGCACCAGATTTGCCCGGAATTGTCTTCAATGCTTTCTTTATCAATAGCTTAGCGTAGCCGTCAATAATTAATTCAAAATAACCTTTTCTTTCGTAATTTCTATCTTTGTATGTAGAATAAATAAAAAATTTACCATTTAGTGTTATTATTTTTAAACTATTTGGATTTACTAATGACCACATTTCAAATCTATCGTTTTTAACATCATATCTAAAAGAAAGATTTGTCATTATTGTACTATCTTTTTTTATTATGTTACCTTTTTGCCATTCAAAATTATAATAGATTCTATCTTTTTGATTTATTTCTTCTTCTGCAGGTATATTTAAATATACATTATTGTCATCATTATTATTTGAAGAATAATTTATTTGTGAAAAACTAAATTTATATGAAGTAATTAGTATTATAAATATTAATATAATAGTTCTCATGATAATTTAATTTATTTATATTATTGAAAATTTCTGCAAATATATAAAGAAAAGGCAACAATAAAAATGCAAATAATCATGATTTAGAATTGCATATTATCTGGTAATAATATATTTAATCTCGCTAAGAATTTCTTTATTGGCAATTATGCTTGAATTTTTACAACCAACAGTGTTCCCTATAGTTATACAATTATTAAAATTTGCAGTTTTATCTAAAAATACAGCGATTAATTTTCCATCGCAGCATGTGCAGTTTGAGTATATAGGTAATTCAATACTGCATTCTGGACAATATAGCTGTAAACTTTCGCCTTTTATTAAATCAATATCTATAGAAATTCTGTGTTTGTGATTATAAACAGGACTTAATGCTATAAATCCTTCTTTATAATTAAGTTTTTTTACTTTCAACAAAATTCCGGGTAAATCGTTAAAACAAACTCGTTTGTTAATAAGTTGATGTCCGTTTTGGCAATAACATTCTTTTACAACAAGTATTTCTTCTGATTCACATTCAGATTTTATTTCTTTTGGTGTTGGAATTATTAACATTCCATTTTTATCAAAATTTTTCATTGGTTTATTTTTTTGTTTTATAGATATATTAATTTACAAAAAAACCTAATGAAAGTCAATAATATTGGATATAATTAATTATTATGCTGTTTTACAGGATATTAATTTCCTATAAAACAGCAATTTTATTTATTAAGTTATTTAATTTTTATTAACTGCTTTTAATTTTGCCTTATTTGCAAGTAAATACATTGCAGGAACAATAATTAATGTTAAGAAAGTTGCAAAAGATAATCCAAAAATAACAGTCCACGACATTGAACTCCAGAATGCTGCATTATCGCCACCAAAAAATATATGTGGATTAAATTCTGTAAACATTGTTACAAAATTTATATTTAAACCTATTGCCATTGGAAGTAATCCTAATATTGTTGTTATTGCAGTTAAAAGTACTGGTCTTAATCTAGTTTTCCCGCCTTCAACAATACATTCAATAATTTCTTGCACTTCAAGATTATCGTTTTCGTCTAATCCGAGTGCTATTTTCCGTTTTGATTTTAAATAATCGATATAATCGATTAAAACTATGGCATTGTTAACAACAACTCCGGCTAACGATACAATACCGACTCCGGTAAGCAGAATTACTATTGGCATTTTAAAAGTTGCAATTCCGCCAAAAACGCCAATCGTACTAAAAACAACACTTGCTATAATAATTAAAGGTTTTGCGAATGAGTTAAATTGAGTTACTAGAATTATTAAAATAAGCGCAATTGCTGCAACTAAAGCTCCAATTAAAAAATTCATTGTGTCTTTTTGTTCTTCTTGCTCGCCCGTAAATTTGTACTCATATCCAATAGGTAAATTGTATTTTTTTATGGCTTTTTTTATGTCAATATTTATTCTGTTTGCATTGTATCCTGCTTTTACGTTTGAGAACAAAGTAACAACTCTATCTAAATCTTTTCTTTTAACACTGCCAAAACTTGTACTGTAAGAAATTTCTGCAACTGCCGAAATTGGTACTTGCATTAGTTTTCCCTGATTATTTCTGAATGTGATTTTTTGATTCATTATTGAAGCAAGATTATTTCTGTATTTTTCTTGCAGTCTTAATTGAATCGGATAATCATCACCTCGTCCTTTGTAATCGTTTAGTTCTTTTCCGAAAAGTGCAGTTCTAATTGCCATTGAAATTGAATATGTTGATAATCCGAATCTTCTTGCTTTATCTCTGTCAATGTTTACAATTAATTCGGGATTTCCGGTTTCTATATCAATTTTAAATCCTTCGATGCCATTTATTTTATTTTTTTTAATTAGTAATTGAAGACTATCGCTAATTGAAATGATTCTATTTATATCTTTTCCTTTTATCTCTATATTTATGGGATATCCTGTTGATGGTCCCATTCTGTTTTGTTCTATAAAAACTTCAACTCCTGTATATTTATTATGTAATGAGTCTGATAGTAATTTTAAAACATCCATTGTAGAAATACCGTTTCTGTATTCAAAATCAATGAATTTAATGGTTGATATAGATTTATTTGGTGTGTTTCCAATAGCAATTTCCATTTCTCGCTTTGCACCTGTACCAACTGTTGTTAGCATTGATTCAATTAAATTATTGTACGGTTCTACTATTTTAATTATGTCTGTCTCCATTATTTTCATAACAGAATCTGTAACAGTAACATCAGTTCCTATTGGAAATTCTGCTATAATATTTATATATTGCGGATCGGTTTTTGGGAAAAAATCTACATCTAAATCTCTGGCACCCATAAACATTATTGTTCCGATTAATAGAAATACTGTTCCTAGTAAAAACAATTTTGGCCGATTTCCTTTTAAAGTAAATTGAATAGCTAATAAATACCAATTTTCTAATTTTGTGAGAAATACTTTTTGAAACCAAACGGATAAGTCAAATAATACAAATAAGTTTAAAAGTATTAAAACACCAAACATTAAAAGGAGATTTGCAATTCCAAATGATTTTGAAAAATAAAAAATCAGTGAAATTCCAATAATTGTAAGTGCTACAATAATGTTTTTTTTCTTGTTTGGTCTCGATTCTTTTTCATTATCTTTAACAATAGTTGCAGCAAAAACAGGTATAATAACTAATGCCACTATTAAAGATGATGTTAGAACAATAATTAATGTTATAGGCATAAATTTCATAAATTCTCCCATAATATCATTCCAGAAAAGAAGAGGGAAGAAGGCAGCCAAAGTTGTTGCTGTTGAAGAAATTATTGCCATTGCTATTTCTCCAACTGCTAATTTTGCTGCTTCAAAAACTTTATACCCTTTATCCATAAACCGATAAATATTTTCAATAACAACAATTGCATTGTCTACAAGCATTCCGAGTGCCAGAATTAATGAAAAAAGAGTCATCATATTTATTGTAGCATCTATTGCCGAAAGAATGGCGAAAGAAAGTAGCATAGATAAAGGAATTGCAATACCGACAAAAAGTGCGTTTCTTAATCCTAAAAAGAAAAATAAAACCAATACAACAAAAATAACTCCCATTATCATGCTGTTTTCTAAATTGGATATTTGTGAACGAACTTGTTTTGATTGATCATTTGTGATAGTTACTTTTAATCTACTGTCAATATCTCCTGTTTTTTTTGATTCGTCTAATATTTTAAATATCTGATCTACAGCACTTAATAGATTTTCGCCACTTTTTTTAATTACTTGTAAAGAAACAACCGATTGCTTGTCTAATCTGGCATAAGACTGTGCTTCTGCATATGTGTCAACAACTTCAGCAACGTCTCTTAAATATACAATATTTCCTTTTTCTGATTTTACAATTATGTTTTCTATTTCTTCTATATTTTTAAATTCGCCAATTGACCTTATTGAGCGTCTAATTTTTCCCATTTTTATTTCACCGCCGGAAATTGATATGTTTTCAGAATTTATTGCATTTTCAATATCTGAAAAACTCATTTCAAATGCTTCTAATTTTAGTGGATCTACATTAATTTGTAATTCTCTTTCTTCAACTCCTTTTATGTCGACTCTTGAGATTTCGTAAATTGTTTCAATTTCGTCTTGTAAAAATTCGGCATAATCTTTAAGTTCGGCTAAGCTGTAATCGCCTGATAGATTGATGTTTATAACAGGCATTTCAGATAAATCAATATCTTCTACAATTGGATCGGATGGTAAATCAGATGGTAAATCGCTTTTTATTTTGTCTATTGCATCTTTAATGTCCTGAAGTGCTTTATCTACATCTGAATCTAGCGTAAACTCAACAATTATTAAAGAAGCATCTTGGCTGGATGTTGAATTAATTTTATCTATTCCCTGAACTGTTTTTATCTCTTTTTCAATAACTTTTGTTATTAAATTTTCAATATCTGAAGGCGGATTTCCCGGATATATTGTTTGAATTATTATTGTTGGTATTTTTATATCCGGGAATAATTCTTTTGGAAGAGATGTGTATGCAAGCGTTCCAAAAATTATTATTACAAAGCTTATTAAAAATATTGTATTTTTATTTTTCAGAGCTAATGTACTTAATTTAAATTCTCTGTTTTTATGTTTTTTTTCTAAATTTTCCACGTTTTGTTAATTTTTTTAGTAAAAATTATTTTTTATATTTTACATAAGCTTTATTGAAATTCCGTCTTTTATTAAATTATAGCCTTCTACAATAATCATTTCGCCTTCGTTTAAACCGTCTTCAATCAAAGTTTTTGAATCGTTAGACATGGTTGTTTTGATGTATTTTTTCTTTGCTGTAAAATTTTCGCTGTGATGTTCGGCTACATATATATATTTTCCTTTAAAATCTTCTTTTACAATTATTGAAGGAACAGTTATGGCGTTTTCTATTTTATAATCTCTAAACTTTATTGTTGCTAACATGTTGGGTTTTAGTTTGTTATCTTTATTGCTGATAATTGCCTGAAGCGTAAAAGTTCTATTTGCTTGTTTTATTATATTGCTTGTTCTATGAACTGTTGTTTGTATTTCCCAATTTTGATATGTTGGAATATTAACAGTTATAGGCTCTCCTCTTTTTACATTTCCAATATATTTTTCTGAAACATCGGCATTAACATAAAAATTTGCAATATTTACAAGTTCAATTATTTGTATTCCCGGCATTGCAAGTTCTCCTACTTTTAAATTAATTTTATCTACAATACCTGAAATTGGTGCTTTTATTTTTGATTTATCTCTTTGGATATATAAACTTTTAAGCTTGCCTTCTAATGATTCTTTATTGTTTTTAGCTTCAAGATATTGAATTTCTGAGCCAATTTGTTGATTCCACAGTTTTTCTTGTTTTTCGAAAACTGTTTTTGCCAATTGATAGTCTGTTTCAAGTTCTTTTATATTTGCATCAATTAAATCGGCATTTAATGAAACAAGCAATTGGCCTTGTGTTACATAATCGCCTTCATTTACATTTATACTTTTTATTTGTCCGTTAATTTCCGGACTTATAAAAGCGCTGTTAACTGCTTCTAATGAGGCACTTGCAGTTACATAATGTTCAAAAGATTCTTTTAATATTGTATCTGTTTTTACTGTAATTAAAGATTCTTCCGGCTCGCCTGTTTTTTTAGAAAGTTCAGTTTCTAATTTGCTTATTTTATCTTCAATTTCTGAAATTTGATTTTTATAATTATGAATCTGTTTTTCAATATCCTCTTGTGTTAAATCATTATTTCCACAAGAAATTAAAAACACTAATAATATTATGCTAAATATCTTTTTCATTTTTCTTCAATTTTTAAAATGGCTTAATTTTCTAATAAAATATATTCTAAGGTTGCTCTGGTTTCTAGAAGTGTTGAAAGTGCCAGATAATAATTATTTAATGATGATAAATACTGATTTTGAACTATCATAAGGTCGTTTACAGATGAAACTCCATTATTATATTTAATTTCTGTTTTATCATTTATTCTTTTAGCTAAAGTCATGTTTGATTTTTCATTCTCAAATTTATTTTTTGCGTTAATAAATTCTTTTCTATACTGATCTGCTTGTAAACCAAGGCTTTGTTCAAGCTGTTCTTTTTGGTTTTTTGTTTGCTCTAATTTCAATTTCCTTTGCTTTACTTTAGAGTTTTTTAATCCGCTCGAAAAAATCGGAATATTTAAGTTTAATCCAAAAATTGTTGAAGGAAACCACTCGCTTGTTAAATCTGCAAAATCATTATTATAAGCATTTTGCGAATGTGTGAAAAATGCCGAAAGTTGTGGTAAATACAATGATTTTTCTCTTTTCAAATTTAATTCTGCAACTGCTTCTTGTGTTTGCATTAATTTGTAATCTATATTAGATTCTAAATCAAATTCTTTTGTTACAATATCACTAAAATCAAGCTTTTCAACAAAAATATCTAAGCTATCAGATAAAATTAAGCTGTCTTTAAAACTAATACCCAGCTGATATTTTAAAAGTCGCTTCGATAATTCTATCTGATTATTTATTGTTATCAATGTATTGTCATTATTTTGTTTTGTAAGTCTAAGTTGGTCAACATCAATGTCTTCAACAAAACCTAATTTGTAACTTTGTTCAATTTTATTTAAAAGAGATTCAAAGTTTTTTCCTGTTTCTTCAAGTATTTTTTTACTTTCTTCAGCAATTAATGCTAAATAATACGATTTCGTTACAGTTTCTTTAATCGATTTTGTTGATTTGGAATACGATTGTTTAGAAATCTCCAGAAATATTTTTGAGGCTTGTAAACCAACAATATATTCGCCGCTAAAAATTAATTGTGTGGCAGTTATTGTTCCGCTTAAATTGTGCTGCTGACCAAATTGAACAGGAATATATGAACCAGGCGCACCAAAAAACTCGCCCGGAAGCATTTGTGTCGGAATTTGTATCATGTTCGAATATTCGCCGCTTGCATTTATTTGAGGCAAACCTATTGCTGTTGTCTCCCAAATTTGCTTTTTAGCTATTTCAATATCAATTTTCGAATTTTTATTCTGATAATTATTCTCAATTGCAAATTGTTTTGCTTCATCTAGCGATAAATTGTGAATTTTTATAGAATCTGTTTTTTCTTGAGATAAAAGAAAAATCGGAATTAATAAAAAAGCTGTTATAAAAATTATTTTTACCTTCATTATTTAAAATTTATATTAATTGATTTTTAAATTCGTCTAATTTTTTGTTTAATATTTTTAATCCTTCAGAATTACAGATTCCATGTAAATGATAAATTAAAATCTCGTTGAAAACATCCATTGAAGTTATTTCCGAAATAGAAAAAATACTTTGATCATAATTATGTTCAATTCTTGAAACATAAATTTTTGCAATAATATCAGGATTAATTTCTTTTCTGTAAAATCCATCTTTAATGCCATTTTTTAAATTTGCCAAAACCGATTCATATGCTTTTTGCCTTTTTATTTCAGAAATTTTATTAAAAAGTGATGGATGATATTTTCTTAAATCATAAATCAAAGCCGGATTTTGAGTTTTTAGAAGTTCGTTCATCATTTTACTAAATTCAAAAAGTTCTTCTATTGGGTTTAAATTTAGTTTTTTTATTGCTTCGTGTTTAGCTGTTGAAGTTTCAACTTCTTTTGCAATTACTTTTTCAATAAGCTCTTTTTTGTTCATAATAAACTGATACAGAGTCTTTTTTGAAATACCAAGCTCTCTTGCAACATCATCCATAGTTATGCTTTTTATTGCATATTTATGAAATAACTCGTGGGCTTTTATTAAAATATCTTCTAATTTCATTCGACAAAACTACAAAAACTAAAAATACAAAGAAAACTTTAAATGTTAAAAGAGTTTCCTGTTTTGTTAAATTTTGTTAATTGAATTTGACTTGTTTTTTATTTATATGATTTTTTTCCTTTTATTCAATAAGATTTATTCTAATTTTGTGCAGAAATTTGAAATTATAAAACTAAAATATAAAAAATATGTTTTCAGGAATAGTAGAAGAAGCCGCTAAAGTTGTTGCTTTACGAAAAGAAAAAGAAAATTTGCATATTACATTAGAATGTTCTTTTGTTAATGAATTAAAAATAGACCAAAGTGTTGCGCATAATGGAGTTTGTTTAACTGTGGTTGATATTACTGATAAAACTTACACAGTTACTGCAATTCAGGAAACTTTGATAAAATCAAATCTTGGTTTACTTGAACTAGGAAATAAAGTAAATCTTGAAAGAAGTATGAAACCTGATAGTTTATTAGACGGACATATTGTTCAAGGCCACGTTGATCAAACAGCAGTTTGCACAAAAGTTGAAGAAGCAGACGGAAGTTGGTATTATACTTTTGAGTACGACCCGAATTTAGGAAATATAACAGTTGAAAAAGGCTCTATTTCTGTTAATGGCGTTAGTTTAACAGTTGTAAATTCTAAAGATAATTCTTTTCAGGTTGCTATAATTCCTTTTACTTATGACATAACTAACTTTCACGAGTTTAAAAAAGGAACTGTTGTTAATATTGAGTTTGATATTATTGGAAAATATATAACAAAAATAGTGAAACAACAACTAGGAAAACAATAAGATAATTGACTGTGTATGAAACGATTAGTTGTTTTATATTTTTTAATCGTTATAACTTTTATAGCTTGTAATTCCGGAAGTAAACAAAGTAATTTGGAAGAAATAAAGTCTGAAATAATTAAAGTAGAAGCCGATTTTGCCGAAATGGTTAAAAATAAAGGAATTGCTGATGCTTTTCTGCACTTTGCAGATCAAAAAGCTGTTTTAAATAGAAATAACGAATTAATTAAAGGTAAAGGAAAAATTAAATCTTATTTTAATAATCAAAAGCTGGCAAATGTTCATCTTGAATGGAAACCAGAATTTGTTGATGTCTCAATATCAGGCGACTTAGCTTATACTTACGGACATTATGTTTTTTCTGCGATAAATGAACAGGGAGAAACAATTAACAATGAAGGAATTTTTCATACTGTTTGGAAAAAACAAACGGATGGAACTTGGAAATTTGTTTGGGATTAAATTTTATTGTTCATTGATTTACAGACAATTAACAATCAAATAATTGTCTGTAAATCAATATTTAATACAAATTAAAGATTAAAATCAGCCATGGCAATCATTAGTTCTGTAAGTTTATTGCGAGCTTCCGATGAACTACAATTGTAATTAGAAATATTCATTGAAAAAGCTAATTCCCTTCCTGATTTTGTAGTAACATAACCTGCATATGCACGAACACGGCCAATAGAGCCACTTTTTGCATGCACATTATTTTCTGCACTTGTGCTTTTTCCATTAGATTTTAAAGTTCCGGATATTCCTGCAACAGGCAATGTAGAGTAAAATGTTTCAAAATTATTGCTTTTATTTTTCATATAATTTAGCACAAAAACCATTTGTTTTGCTGTTATTCCATTAAATCTAGACAAACCGCTTCCATCATAAAGATATAAACCATCTGTATCCATTCCTTTTGCTTTCCAAAAGTCAGATAATGCTTTTTGTCCACTATTATTGCTACCTTCTTTTAAAGATATAAATCCAATGTGGTTTAGTAAATGTTCTGCAAACAGATTTATACTTTTTTTATTTGTGATATTTATTATTTCGGATAAACTATTTGAATAATGAATATGTATAGTTTTTCTAAATGATTTAATTGTGTCCCCTTCCAATAATTTCAATCGAATAGTACTTGCTGATTTTGTGCATTTTATACCTAAAGAATCAAGTTTTTGTTGTAATAACCAGGCAATATAATATGCAGGATCTGGTATTGAACCTTTTATCACAAAATCATTTTTTGCTTTTGGAATTGTACCTCTAATAATGTGTAAATTTCTATAGGGTGCGCCAAAAATAAAAGCTTCGTCAGATCTGATGTTAGACGATAAAACCTCGTTAATAATCTCGATATTAGGAATTTGAGGTTCGATATTTATAATTTTTGTCGCTAAATTTGGATTTTTTGGAGATTGCAAATGTATTTCATATAAATTATCAAATACGCTTAAACCATTTGCGCCGGCAGCATAGTAATTACCTACATCTTCCCAAGCCCATTTTCCAACAGAAATGTCTGTGCTGTAAATACTTGCATCGCCAATTATACGTCCATTAATTGATTTTATTCCGAGTTTTTTTATAGCATTTATCCATTCATCAATAAATTTATTGATATTATTCTTGTTAAAATACTTTGAACCTAAAGTTGGATCTCCGCCACCTTTTATATAAATATTTCCCGTTAATACTTTTGATGAAACATCTATTTTACCTGAATATTGAAGCGAAGTAGTAAATCTGTAGTTTTTTCCAATTATTTCTAATGCTGCCGATGTGCTGAAAAGCTTTTGTGTAGAAGCTGGCATAACAGTTAAATCACTATTGTTCTCTGCTATAATTTCGTTGGTTTTTGTATCTATTGCGTAAAACGATATTAGTGCATTTTTAAAATCTTTATCTGCTTTTAGTTTATTTAAACTTTCATTTAATATATGATTTTGAAGCTTTAATGCTTTATTTTGAGAGATTAATAAATTAGGTGTGCTTATAATTAAAATAAGAATAAGAATAATGTTTTTTTGCATTTAATTTATTTTTAATTGTTTAATTTTATTTTTAATAGCAACTTATAATTAGTTTCTGGTTTTTGTAATTGAATATTAATGTGTCATTTCATTGTATAATTGCACCATTATATAATTACATTACTAATTTATTTTTCAAATTTGGTATGTAAGATTATAAAAAAAATATGAAATTTTCAAACCTTATTTTACAAATTTGATAAATATTAGAAATCTGTTAGTACTTATAATTAATATTTATTTGCATCTTAATTTATATTTTTTAAATTCGCAGTCCAAATTTTCCTTGGATTTATGGAAATGTTATATCATTTTGGTCTTCTAATATTCAGATTATTACTTAACATTGGCTCTCTGTTTAATGTTAAGGCAAAAAAATGGATTGCTGGCAGACAAAATATCTTCCAAAAAATAAAAAATCAATTAAAAGATAACGAAAACAGAGTTTGGTTTCATGCTGCTTCTCTTGGCGAATTTGAACAAGGTAGACCAATAATTGAAGATTTAAAAGGAAAAAATCCCGAATTAAAAATTGTGCTAACTTTCTTTTCGCCATCTGGTTACGAAATAATGAAAGATTACGCGTTTGCTGATTATGTATTCTACTTGCCAGACGACACAAAAAAAAATGCAGAAAGATTTATTAAATTAATTCAACCTAAATTTGTCGTTTTTATTAAATATGAATTTTGGTTTAACTATTTAAAAGCTCTTAAGTCATTAAATATCAACACATATCTTATTTCAACAATTTTTAGAAAAGATCAAATATTTTTTAAATGGTATGGTGCTTGGTACAGAAAAATGCTAAACTATTTTACATATTTTTTTGTGCAGAACGAAGAATCAATGCAGCTTCTTAAATCCTTAAATTATAGTAATATTGAAATTACTGGCGATACCAGATTTGATCGTGTATTTCAAATCTCACAAAATGCAAAAAAAATTCCCATAGTTGAAAAATTTTGTGAAAACAATATGGTTTTTATTGCCGGAAGCTCTTGGAAAGCAGACGAAGATATTTTCATTAATTATATAAATAAAAATAATAATCTTAAATATATTATTGCACCTCACGAAATTCATGAAACTAATATAAATAGAATTGTTAATTCAATCAATTTAAAAACAATCAGATTTTCAAATGTAAACATGAATGATATATCTGAATATCAAGTTATTATAATTGATAATATTGGACTTTTATCTTCATTATATCAATATGCAAATATTGCATTTATCGGAGGTGGTTTTGGCTCCGGAATACATAATGTATTAGAACCTGCAACTTTTGGTATGCCAGTAATTTTTGGACCAAATTTCAGAAAATATCAAGAAGCTGTTGATTTAATAAAAAACAATGCGGCTTTTACTATTTCTGATTATAAATCGTTTGAAAAAATAATGACAAATTTAATTTCTAATACAACTAAAATTAAAGAAAGTTCTGTAAATGCAAAAATTTATGTGGAAATAAATAGAGGCGCAACTGAAAAAATTGTAAATTATATTTCTTTAAAAAATCAAAATTAAAAACCAAAAAAAACATGTTTAATATCTTATTATCAATTGTTTAAGCAAATAGGATAAATTTTTATTTACAAAATTAAATATACGGTTTAAAGCATTCTAAAATGATTCTATTTAAGATTTTAATATAAACAAAAATTCTTTGTACATTGTACAAATTATAATATAGCGAGTTTGTGATAATTTAAAATTAATACAAAATTAACATGAACAATAAAAATAAAAGACAAAAAAGTATTAAAATTGCCAACTCGTTTTTTAGATAAGTAAAATTTTATTATAAACCAATCTTTACCAAAGTTATGAAAAAGAAAATTTTTAGTTTTTTGCTTATTGCAGGGTTTATTTTCTCTTCAATAAGTGTTTTTGGGCAAGGAACTGCTGAACTTACCGGAAAGGTAATGAGCGGCGATGAAGCCCTTGTTGGTGCTACTGTTATTGCTAATCATGCAGACGGTACTCAATATGGTACTGTTGCCGATTTTAACGGTAACTTTAAAATTACCAATATGAAAGTGGGAAAATATAATGTATCTATCTCATTTATTGGTTATGCGCCTTTAGCTCAAGATATTGATATTAATGAAGGCGCTAATGTTTTACCTGCAGTTGATTTACAATCTGACGCTGTTGGTATTGCTGAAGTAAGTGTTCTTGCTTCTGTTGCTATTGACAGAAAAACTCCTGTTGCTGTTTCTACAATTAGCCCGGAAGTTATTCTTGAAAAATTAGGAACAAAAGAATTTCCTGAAATTTTAAGCAATACTCCTTCTGTTTATGCTACTAAAAGAGGTGGTGCTTTTGGAGATTCTCGTATTAATCTTCGTGGTTTTAGCTCTGAAAACATCGCTGTTATGATTAACGGTGTTCCTGTTAACGATATGGAATGGGGCGGTATTTACTGGTCAAATTGGGCCGGTTTATCTGATGTAACTCGTTCTATGCAAGTTCAGCGTGGACTTGGTGCTTCTAAAATTGCTGTACCTTCTGTTGGCGGTTCTATCAACATTGTAACTAATACTACTGAAGTTAAAAAAGGTGGTGCTGTTTCTACAATGGTTGGAAACGATGGTTACCAAAAAGTTTCTTTTGCTGTTTCTACAGGTATGACTGAGAACAATTGGGCTGTTACTTTATTAGGTGCTAAAACTAAAGGTGATGGTTATATTTTAGGTACTAATTTCGAAGGTTATTCGTATTTTATTAATATCTCTAAAAGATTAAATGACAAGCACTTACTTTCATTAACAGGTTTTGGAGCGCCACAATGGCATTATCAAAGAAGTACTTACGATATGAAAACTATTGCTCAATGGCAAACTTATGATGAAGGTTATCGTTTTAATCCTTCTTATGGTTTTGGTGTTGATGGTATTAGAAAATCGGCTAATTATAATTTTTATCACAAACCTCAGTTTTCTTTAAACCATTATTGGACTATTGATAATACAACAACCTTATCTACAGCTGCTTACTATTCATTTGGTACTGGTGGCGGATATGGTGCTTTAGGTAGCAATACTAACTCATTATATGGAAGCAGTACAAACAGAACTTTAGAAGGTTATGTTGATTATGCTTATGTTATGGAAGAAAATGCAGCTGCCTTAAATGGTTCTGAAAATATTATTTCCAGTTCAAATAACAACCACCAGTGGTATGGTGTTATTTCTAATTTAAATAAAGATTTTTCTGAAAATTTTAATATTTCAGGAGGTATTGATTTAAGATATTATATTGGCGAACATAATAAAACTATACAAGATTTAATGGGCGGTAGCTTCTATATTGATGCAACACGTGTAAATACTTATAGAGGAGATGACTATAATTATATTAATGAAAAATTGTATGTTGGCGATGTTGTTGGTAGAAATTATTTTGGACACGTTCTTTGGGAAGGTGCATTTGCTCAAGTTGAATATACGCCTATGGCTAATTTAAGTACTTTTGTTGCTGCTTCTATTTCTAACACTCAATATTGGAGAGTTGATAAAATGTATTATGATGCTGCAAATGAAGAATCTGATAAAATTAACTTTTTAGGTTATAGCGCTAAAGCTGGTGCAAACTACAATTTAAACGATAACCATAACGTTTTTGTTAACGGAGGTTATTTTTCAAGAGCGCCTTTCTTTAGCAGTGTTTTTACAGCTAAAGATGTTAGCAATTTTATGAACGAAGATGCTCTTAACGAAGAAGTTATTTCTGCTGAATTAGGTTATGGTATGAGATATAATTTTATTACTTTAAACTTTAACTTATATTACACAATGTGGAACAATAAAACTCAGTACGGTCAGGTTGATAGAAATGATCCAAACAGAGGGGTATATAACGCAGAAGGTGTTAATGCTGTTCATAAAGGTATTGAATTAGACTTTGTTTCTAAACCTATCGATAAATTAACAATCAGAGGTATGGTTTCTGTTGGTGACTGGAAATGGGCTGATGATGTTACTGCTTATGCTTTTGATAAAAACGGTAATGCTGTTGATAGTCATGGTGAAGTTGTTACGCCATATAGCGATGAGCATTACAAAACTTCACTATCAATTGCTGATGTTCATATTGGCGATGCTGCTCAAACTACTGCTTCTCTTGGAGTAAACTATGAATTATTTAAAGGATTTAAGCTTGGTATTAATGCAAAATATTATTCAAGATTATTTGCTAACTATAGTATGTCAACTCTAACAGGTGAAGATACTTGGCAAGTTCCTGATTACTATACAATTGATGCAAATATGGTTTATAACTTTAAATTCTCAGGTTTAAATTCTACTCTTTATTTCAATGTTGATAACATTCTTGATGGAGAATACATTGTTGATGCTAATAATGGCTCTTCTAATGATTGGGATACTGCAACAGTATTTTACGGTTTTGGAAGAACCTGGTCTCTTGGTTTAAAAATTAACTTTTAATTTATAATAAAATGAAAAAAATATTATTAGCGCTTATGGCAGTAGCTACTTTATTTACTGCTTGCGAAAAATACAACGATCAGTTTGAGGGCATGGAAGATAATATACATGCTCCTTATATTGATGTTACATCTGTAACTTTAGCTGATGCTGATTATGGTACAATTACAAGCTTGGCTATTAAAGATGCTGTTTCTCACGAAGATTCAGTTATTGTTAATAGTGTTGGAAGTAATAAATACTTTTCAGAAACTGCACCATCATCTGTATTTATACCTTACTTTTTAATGAAAGAATATAATTCTTTTGATAATGGAGCTGCTTGTATAGTTACTTTTAACTATGCTATTAATCCTGATTATTTACCTTCAACTAATCTAACTTTGTATTCTCTTGCTACTGCAGATTATGATGATATGGGAACTGGAACATTAGAACCTGGAGAGTATAATAACTTTTCAGCAGATGTAATTTCATATGAGTGGTTACCGGATTGGTTACTAACGAAATATCCTGCCGCAGTTGAAGGTGAGGAGTATGTTATTGTTTATAAATATTATGGTGGTGCTAGCCCTGAATATGCTGATAATTATACTTTTAATGGAACAACTTGGGATTATGGAACCACAGGTTTGTATTTACAAACCGGCGACTATGATGATATGGGAGAAGGTACTAATAAACCTGGGCAATACAACAACTTTTCATCAAGTATAGATCCTGATTACTATTTACCTTTATGGTTATTAACAAAGTATCCTTCAGCTAAAACTGGTGATATTCAATCTGTTGCTTATAAATATTATAGTGGATCAACTCTAGCTAATATTCAGGAATATTATTTTAATGGCTCAAGCTGGTCTAGTACAACAGAAAAAATTGAAAAAACAGAACAATATTTATTTTTAGATTCTGAATGGAAATTCGATCCTTCTGTAGAATTTACAATGCAAAAATCTGATTATGCTATTATTGTAAGCTATGTTGCTGCTAATATTGGAGCTGAGTATTTAGATGGCTACGGAACTGCTGAATTTTATTATGGAGCAAGTGGTTATTATGGCAACTTTGATTTCCAATTATACAATCGACAAAATTATGATCCAACTAACTTCCCTGCTGACATGACAGAAGAAGATGGATTAGCATTAATGGACGAAAGAGTTGTTGAAGGTATTAATTTTTTGCTTCAAGCAAAATATCCTGATGCTGTTCCTTCAGTAAACGGTGCAGATGTTTATTATACAGTTAACTATACTACTTATCATGGTAGTGGTAAATATATTTACTATACTGTAAAATATCAATGTACTGCTAATGGCGTGTTTACTCTTGTTGAAGGACCAACTGAAAATTAATAAATTATTAATACATTAAATTAAAAAAAGTGAAGGGCAATTGCTCTTCACTTTTTTAGCATTTAATCCCTTCTTTTTTGTTTAACTTTAAAATACTAAAAACAAAAGCTGCACTAAAGAACAAACTTTAGATAACAAATTTTAGATAAAATGATACAAAAAAAAATAAAATACAGACAATATTTTACATTTTTAATATTGTTTGTAGCATATTCTATCCAGGCACAAATAGGAACGCCTTCAAATCCAACCTATGGAAATGTACAATCCACAGCCTCAAGCGATTATTATAGCCAATTAATTGGTTTGAGCGGCACAGAGCTTCGTAATGCGCTGAAAAACATCGTGGTAAACTCAACAACAAAAGGACAGAATTATGGCGATGTTTGGTTAATGCTGAGAGAAGCAGATGAAAATCCGGCAAATACAAATCAAGTTTGGCAAATATACATAGAATCAGGTATAGATAAATCAGAACAAAATACAGGCGGAAGTACAGGTTGGAACAGAGAGCACATATTCCCGCAAACGCGTGGCGGATTTGCAGATGGAACAAGCACAAGCTCTGATGGAAAAGATGTTTATTTTTCTACAAGTTCATCGCAAATAACTCATGCTCACGGAGATGCGCATCATCTTAGAGCTTCTTTTGTAGGTGAAAACAGTAATCGTGGAAATTTAGATTTCGGTAATGTTAGCGGACCACGAACAAAAAATAGTTATTTTTACGAACCGCCGCTTAGTGCAAAAGGCGATGTGGCACGTGCTCTTTTTTATATGGAAATAAGATACGACGCACTTAGTCTTGCTGCCGGCGATCAAGACGGACAAATCATTGGTGATTTAACAGCTTTGCTTCAATGGGATAAATTAGATGCACCTGATGATTTTGAAATGCGCAGGAATAATGTGGTTTATGATTGGCAAAATAATAGAAATCCGTTTATTGATAATCCAAATCTAGTAGATTATATTTGGGGCGATAAACAAGGACTTGCTTGGCCCGGAAGCACAAGTTCGGGCATAAAACTTACAAGTATTGATGCTTTTCCTGTTGTTCAATACGGCACGGTTTCCGAATCAAAAACATACCTTGTTGAAGGAACAGAACTTGATGAAACTTTAAATATTGATGCACCTGAGCATTTTGAAATATCATTAAACGATATTGATTTTGTTAAACATCTTGAATTAAATGTAACAGATGGAAATCTTGAATCTACAACAATTTATGTGAGATTTGCACCGGAATCAGCTGTTGGTGAAGAA
This sequence comes from Bacteroidales bacterium, assembly GCA_016937695.1. GTDB lineage: Bacteria > Bacteroidota > Bacteroidia > Bacteroidales > NBLH01 > NBLH01. Next base: position 22,309 of record JAFGWC010000054.1, on the reverse strand, counting down.
GTTAATGGAATTATAGAACATTATAGTGGAACAAATCTTGCAAATTTAACAGTTTCAGGAACCGAAGGAAATCCACTATTAATACCTGTTGATATTTATACTCAAAATTTTGAAACAAATTGTGCGCCAGATTGGACAAAATATAGCGTAAGCAGCAACAAAGACTGGACTTGCGATGTTTATGGATATGGCGGTGGAGTTGCAATAGCAATTAATAATTATCAAGCAGATGCAAATAGCGAAGATTGGCTTATAAGTCCACAATTTGATATTTCTTCATATTCTGATATAAAATTAAATTACTGGATGGAGTGGACATATTCAGGAAGCACTATCGAATTGTTTTATTCTACTGATTATATTGGTTCAGGAAATCCAAATGATGCTAACTGGACTAAAATTGAAGATGTTTCTTTTGCAGAAAACTGGGCAGAATATACTACTGATTTACAGAATATTAGCGAAAGTTCATATTATTTAGCTTTTAAGCATGTAAGTGGCTCAACATCAGGATTTTCTTCTCGTATTAATATAGATGATATAAGCCTGAAAGGAATTAATTCAATTGCACAAATTTCGAGCAGCACATCAAACTTAAATTTTGAATATACCGAAGCAGGAAACACAAGTGCTACAATTAGTTACACTGTTTCAGGCGAAAATTTAGAAGGTAACATTAATATTACAACCGAATTACCTTTTGAGCTTTCTTTAGATGAAGCTTTATGGCAAACATCAGTAACAATAAATCAAGGCGAAGCTACTGATAAACAGGTGTTTGTAAGATATAGACCAATTGAAAATTATTTAGGTGAATTTACAGGTAGCATTTCGCACAGCACAACAAATGTCACCAATTTAATTGTTGATATTACAGTAGCTGAAAATTCTAATTTTCCAACTGATGCAAGTTCTTTATCAAGAGAAGAAACTTTAGATATAGTAACATGGAATCTGGAATATTTTGGGATATCAGAAAAAAGTTATCCAAATTGGGATGCAAAACTGGCAAGTGTTGCTACAACAATTTTAAACCTAGATGCAGATATTTATGCCTTGCAAGAAGTTATTGTAGATAATGTAAACGGAGATTTTCTAGCGCCTTTAGTAGAAGCGTTAAATAATCAGGCAGGTGAAGGAACTTATACAGGCGTATTTGGACCTCGTTTTTCACTTGATTTTCAAACACCTTCAAATACTTGGCCGGCACAACGTGTTTGCTATATATACAAAACAGCTAATTTTGCAAATGTGCAATCAGAATCAATGTTTTCAGATTTATATCCTAATTCAAGTGTAACTTATATTGAAGGATACACGGGAACAGCATCAACATTTTGGGCATCCGGTCGCTTACCATTTTTGCTTCAGGCTGATGTTACAATTGATGGCATTACAGTTCCTTTAGACTTTATAAATATTCATACAAAATGCTGTTCTGATAGTAAAGATAGGAAAGTTGCGGACGCTTTATTTTTAAAAGCAGAATTAGACGAAAACTTTGATAATGAGAATGTTATAGTGCTTGGCGATTATAATGATTATTACATTGGAAGCATGTCGGGCGGCGATAGTCCGTATATTACATGGTGGGAAAATGCAAATGAAGATTATCTACGTGCTGCAGGAGCTTCAATTGATCATATTTCTTTATCAAACGAATTGTATTTTGAGCACCAATCGTTAACAAATAATTGGTCTATTGGTTCTACAAGTTATTCTGACCATAATCCGATTTTATTGCGTTTAAAACTTGATGAAGAAAATTTTAATGGGCAAATTGTTAAAATTGAAAATATTTCTGATAAAGGATATGGTTCTGCACCATTTATGGTAAATGCAGAATCATCAGAAGATTTGCCTTTGGAATATGAAATTGTAAGCGGACCTGCAACTTTAATTGGTAATGTTTTAACTGTTAATGATTTAGGAACTGTAGTTGTAAAAGCTTATAACTCAGGAAATAGCACAACATTAGCTGCAAGCGATCAAAAAGAATTTGATGTTGTTAAAGGTTCTCAAACTATTACATTTAATTTGCAATCAGAAATTGAACTTTCTGAAGGAAATGTTGAATTAGCTGCAAGTTCATCATCGGGTTTAACTGTTAGTTTTAGAATTACATCCGGAACAGGAACAATTTCAGGAAATCAACTTTATTTTACCAGTACCGGAAATATAACTGTTGAAGCCTATCAAAACGGAAACGATAAGTATAATGCTGCTGTTGTGTCAAAAACAATAAGTGTAAGTGATGGAAGCACATCTGTAAATGATATTTCAAAATCAGTATTTTCAATTTATCCAAATCCATCTGATGGAATAATTAATATCAGTAATTATTTTAATTATTCTGATGCAATAGTGAAAATTTATACAACAACAGGTTTATTTATAGAATCGTATAAGCTTAACGAATCTTCAACTATTGATTTAAATTATTTAGATTCAGGAGTTTATGTTGTTAAGTTTGAATCAAAAGAAGTTTTAGGAAGTAGATTGATAATAATTGAATAGTATTTTATTAAAATTACCTGATGATTTTTGAATTAATAAAAAATTGTCAGGTAACTTTTTTATTCTTCAACTAACTCAATAATAACTGAAGAATCTGATTTTTTACTTCTAGAAATAGGAGCAACTTTATAAGTAGCTGATGATAAATGTAATCCAAAGGCAGATAGAGAATTTTTTTCTGATGTTTCAAAAAAAACTTGATTGTTTCTATAAATTTTGAAGCCTTCGTTATTCCCGCTTACTTTTCTGATGGTATAATCTTTTTTTAAGGTCAATTCTTTTAAATCTTCAAATTTTATATCATCTAAAAATTCAATTTTTCCTGCAAGTAATAAGGTTTTTCTTTGTAGAAGAGATAAAGATAAAGCAAGCCCGAACAAAGTGCCTGTTGCAATAATTATTTTTTTGAAAAGCTTCATAAATTTTAAATTTACAAACGTCTCGAATTTATTTAGTAACAAAGTTACTTAATAAAATATAAACTTATATCTGAAAAGTTAATTTATTTTTATCTGAGGATAATTTTTTTCCAAATTGAAGAATTATTATAGTTGAAGATTTTTCAGATTAATTTCTAGGAAAATTTATCTTTTAATTCTTTTAGTTCTTTTTGTAAATTATATATTTCTTTTTCAAGCTCTTTTTGTTTCGTGATATTAAAACCAATATTAATGACTTTATCCGGATTACCCGAAACGTCTTTAATTGGCACGTAAGTTTCTGAAATCCAGAGAGTTCCTTTGCTTGTTTCTGTTTTAAATAATCGTTCTTTAGTCTTTCCGGCATTAAGGTCGTTCCAAAATCTTTTATATCCTTTTGGGTCTGATTCTGTTTCCGGTGCAAATTCCGATTGAAAATGTCCTATCATTTCTTTGGCAGATAAACCTGCATCTTCAAGATTAGGGTCGATAATATTTATAATTTTGCCTTCTAAATCGTACCAAACAACAGATGCCATTGCAGAAATTGCATCAATAATACCGGCTGTTTCTTTTTCTCGTGTTGCTGCTTCTTCTTGTGCTTTTTGCAGATTTATAAGGTTGTCTTGCAAAGCTTTTTCTCTATCTTGTAATTTTTCAGATTGAATTTGCGATTGTTCAAGAAGTTTTCTGGTTTCTATTGTTTTTTGTAAAACTGAAATTGAAGAGGCAATTCGTTCTCCTGCATTTCTTAAAAATTCAAATTCGAAATCAAGAATTTCGTTAAAAGAAGCAATTTCAATGACTCCAAAAACCTCATTTTCAAATATAAGAGGCAAAAGCACTAAACTTTTAGGTTCATGTTCACCTAGTCCTGAAGAAATAAATGTATAGCCTTCCGGAATATCATTTAAATAAATTAGTTCTTTTTCTTTAAAACATCTTCCAACAAGACTTTCACCCGGTTCAACTTTTAAGTTTAAAGCTTTCTTTTTATCATAAGCATAAGCTGTAACTAGCTCTAAATAAGGAGCTTCGTCTTTATTGTTGTAATAAATAAAAATTCCTCCTTGATCGGCATTTAAATAATTAACAACAGTACTGATGATATTAAACAAATATACTTGATAATCATCGGTACTTTTTCTTAGAGTTTCTCCTAGAATTGAAATACCTTCTTGTGCCCAAGTAGATTTTTTTTGTTCTAAAATTCTTATATCTTCCTGTTCCTGAGATTTTTGTAAATTATTTTGCATGTCAATTAATGCATTTCCAAGAACATCGTGTTTACTTAAAGCTGTGTATTTAGCTGTAAAATCTCCTTGTCCTACTTTTTTAGCAAAATTTGCAGTATTGCTTAAAGTATCCATTAGTTTATTTAATGAATTACCCATTTCTGCAAGTTCATCTTTTGAACGTACTTTTAATTTTTTTGAAAAATCTATTATTCCTTTATCTAAATCCTTAAGTATCAATGTACTTTGATGAAGAGGAGATGTTATTCTTTGTGCTATAAATAATGTGAAAAGAGAGAAAATCAGAATACCTATAAAACCTATAAGCAGCGAAATATTAAAGTTTGATAAAGCTTCTTCTTCAACAATTTTAGAAGGCGCAATTAAACACATCGACCATGGTGTTTTTGTTCGTCCAACTTTAATTGGTGCAAATGTTACAAAGTTTGAATAATTTAAACTATCATTAAAATTAAAAGAAAAGGTTCTGCCCTCTCTTATTTTCTCTAATGTATTTAATTCTTTAAATTGCGGATATATTTTAATTAAACTATCGCCGTTATGTTCTTCATTAGGATATGAAACAATTACGCCGTTGTTTGAGATTAAAAATGCATAACTGTCTTTAAATGGTTTTATTTGTTCAATTATGTTTTGAAATCTGTTTAAAGTGATATCAATACCTGAAATACCAATAAATTCACCATTTTTAATTATAGGAGTTGCAATACTTGTTTCTAAAATAGAATCGGCATTTTCGGTTTTGGAATAAACATAATAATATGGATCGGTTAAAAGATCGTCTCCGGTAATTTTTTGTTTGTAGTAAAGGCTGCCAAGATTATCGCCATCTGTTTCAACTGTATCTACATAAAAAGTTATATTGCCAGATTCTTTTAGAGTTGCTGTTCTTTCTCGTCCGTATGGTTTATTATAGCCTTTTTTTACGTATTGAAGTTCCCATGACATCCAAACTGATAAATATTCAGGATGGCCAATAAGCACATTTTTTAGCATATCATTATATGCACTTTTTCTTAAAACAGATGGAATATTGTCGTAACCCAGAAAGCTAAGTGATAATGTTTTACTTACACCAATATCGTGTTCTAATGCAGATTTTACTTGATTAGCAGCGTTATATGCATATGTAGTTGCTATTTTTTTTGCATCTTTTATTGCGTAATTTTTATATCTAAAAACAATTACACCAATTACAATAGCAAACACTATAAATGAACTTATAAAAATAAATAAAAATATTTTTGCACGGATTTTCATTTTGGTGATATTATATACAAATATTTAGCAATTAAACAGTTTTAAATGTATGTTTTAAGAAGCTAATTTATAATCAGTTTTAAAAGATTAAACTTATATTTTACTTTACAAAAAGCAACTAAAGTTAGCAATATTTTTTCAATCAAAAAATAAATTTTATATACCGATATTTTTATAACTCAAAGAATTTGCCAGAATTTAAAAACAGAGTTGAATTTATTAAATTTAATTACAGTTTATCCTAAAATTTCAACATTTACCGGTTTTTTAGCTTTGTTATAATTCTGATCTCTTAAATAAGGCTCAAAACCAGCTTCCTTTATAGCTTCTTGTATTCCGTTTGAGTCAAATTGATAATTTGCACCAGCAGCCGAAACTACATTTTCTTCAATCATTATTGAGCCAAAATCATTTGCGCCGGCATGTAGACAAATTTTAGCAACATCTTTACCAACAGTTAACCACGATGCTTGAATATTTGTAATATTTGGCAGCATAATTCTGCTTAGGGCTATTGTTTTAATATATTCTTCAGCTTTAATTGTATTTTTTATTCCAAGTTCCAAGTTCAAATTTGTTCCTTCATCTTGAAAAGGCCAAGGGATAAAAGAAATAAATCCAACAGAATTTTCAGGTTTCTTAGCCTGTAAATCTCTTATTTTAATAAGATGTTCAATTCTTTCAGCATTTGTTTCAATATGGCCGAACATCATTGTTGCTGATGTTGTTAAATTTAGCTTATGTGCTTGATACATAACATCTAACCATTGCTGTGAATTGCATTTTCCTTTTGATACGATGTTTCTAACTCTGTCGGTTAAAATTTCTGCACCAGCACCAGGTAAACTATCTAATCCTGAGGCTATTAATGAAAGTAAAACTTCTCTATAACTGATTTTTTCAATTCTTGCAATATGAGCAATTTCTGCAGGGCCAAGTGCATGTAATTTTAAATCAGGATATAGTTTTTTTAGTTCTTTAAACAAATCGGAATAAAATTTTAATCCTAATTTGGGATGTAAGCCGCCTTGTAACAAAAGTTGATTTCCACCAAAGTTTTTTAAGACTTCAATTTTCTCAATATATTCTTCGGTTGAAGTTATATATATATCCGGATCTCCTGGACGTCTATAAAAATTACAAAATTTGCATTGTGCAATACAAACATTAGTTATGTTTACATTTCTGTCTATTATCCAGCCAACTTTATTTTTGCTTTCTTTTAAAATCCTTGTTTTTAGTTCATTAGCAAGCCACATTAAATCAGAAACAGCTACTTTTTCATATAAAAATAAACCTTCTTCTTGATTTAAAAATTCTTGTTTAAGTGCTTTATTAAATAAATTATTTATGTTCATAATGATAATTACTATTTGTATTATTTAAATTACTATTAAATAATTTGGGCATTTTTTTGAAATATTTGTGCAAAGTTAAAAAAATAGATTTATTTAAAATTTTTAAAATATATTTTATATTTATTTTTTTTAGATAATGCATTAAAATAGATTTTTAAAATGCAGATTATTAGCAAGATACTACTTTAATGTTTAAACTCTTATTTTTAGAGTATTTCTTAATTATTAGTCTAATAAGTATTACTTTTGAAATAGATATTTTATTTTTATGAACATTTCATATTCAAATAAATAATATCTTTAAATTTATTTAATAATTTAGCCGTTTACAAAAAATAGTTGACTTAAAAATAAAAGCAATGAATTTAGATATAAAAATTTGCGAGAGTTTTTCAAAAAACGATAATATTGTTATTTTAACAGATAAAATTGAAAAATTAAATAAGTATGGATTAGAAAAATTGGAATTAGATTTTATCAATAATTTGCATGATAGAAAAGAAAATTTAATTCAGATTAATCAATATAAAAGGATAATTTATGTAAAGTTTATTCCTGAAAAAGAATTTAAATATTCATTATTTGAGGAATTAAGAAAATCTGCATCAAAATTAAAATCAGACTTAAATAAATTAAAAATTGAGAAAATTACAATTATCGATACAGATAATAATTTTGAACGACTTATTTCTTTTTCAGAAGGATTAGCTTTAAGTCATTATCAATTTATTAAATATTTTGAAGATAAAGCCGAAAAAATTAATTCTTTAAAAGAAATTAATGTTTATACCGAAAAAAAATACTTAAATCAAATTGAAGACCTTAAAATATCTGTAGAATCTGTTTACAAAGCACGAGATTTAGTAAATGAACCTCTATCGTTTTTAAATACAAATCAGTTTGCAGAGGAAATTAAAAAATTAAGTGTAGAATCTGGCTTTTTGCTTAATGTACTTGATAAAAAGCAAATTGAAAGTTTAAAAATGGGTGGACTTCTTGCTGTAAATAAAGGAAGCAATTTGCCACCAAAGTTTGCAATTTTAACTTGGGAACCAGAAAATGCAAAAAACAATAATTTTATTGTACTTGTGGGCAAAGGAATTGTTTATGATACAGGAGGTTTAAGTCTAAAGTCAACAGCAAACAGTATGGATATTATGAAATCTGATATGGGAGGTGCTGCTGCTGTTGCTTCAATTTTATATGCAATTGCAAAAATGAAGTTAGATGTGAAAGTTATTGGTTTAATTCCAATCACAGATAATTCTATAAATAACGAAGCATATGTACCAGGCGATGTAATAAAAATGCATAATGGAAAAACAGTTGAAGTTTTAAACACTGATGCTGAAGGCAGACTAATTCTTGCTGATGCTTTGAGCTATGCCGAAAAATATAAACCTGAACTAGTAATTGATTTCGCAACTTTAACTGGCGCAGCAGTTATGGCAATTGGTGAATATGGAATTGTTTCAATGGGAAATGCCGATGATGTTACATTTAATAAGTTGGAAACTTCAGGAACTGATGTTTATGAAAGAATTGTTAGATTTCCTTTGTGGGATGAATATAAAGAGCTTTTAAAATCAGATATTGCTGATGTTAAAAACATAGGCGGAAAAGTTGCAGGTGCAATTACTGCAGGAAAATTTCTAGAAATATTTACAAACTATAATTGGATACATCTTGATATTGCGGGTCCAGCATTTATCAGTAATGATGACCATTACAGAACAAAAGGAGGAACAGGCGTTTCGGTTAGATTAATTATTAATTTCCTTAAAAAGCAATATTTTGCTTAATAAATTTGTGCTTTTAATTATAAATATTTTTTGAGAATGGATAAGTTAAAATTGATGTATAAACAGATAAAAAAATGAATTCAAATATACAAAGCGATAATACAGTAAAAATAGGAATTAGTCATGGCGACATAAATAGTATAAGCTATGAAGTTATTATAAAATCATTAATGGATAATAGAATTTTCGATTTTTTTACCCCAGTTTTATATGGTTCTTCAAAAATTATGGCGTATCATAGAAAAGCTTTAAATATTCCTAATTTCAATCTAAATAGTATCAAGATAATTGGTGAAGCAAGTCCTAAAAAAGCACATATTATTAATTGTGTTGATGATGAAATAAGGGTAGAATTAGGAAAATCTACAACAATGGCAGGAAAAGCTGCTTTGGCATCTTTAGAAAAAGTTACAGAAGATTTAAAAAACGGCGATTTACAAATATTGGTTACTGGGCCAATTAACAAGGATAATATCCAGTCCGATTCTTTTAATTTTCCGGGACATACTGAATATTTAAAAAACAAATTTGATATAGAAGAAGTTTTAATGTTAATGGTTAGCGATAAATTAAGAGTAGGAGTTGTTACTGGTCATATTCCATTAAAAGATGTATCAAAATCTATTACAAAAGAAGCAATATTAAAAAAAATAAGAATTTTAAATAAATCATTAATTGAGGATTTTGCTATTTCTAAACCTAAAATTGCAGTTTTAGGACTTAATCCACATGCAGGCGATAACGGATTAATTGGTAAAGAAGAACTTGAAGTTATAATTCCAACTATTGATATTGCTAGAGAAGAAGGCATTTTTGCATTAGGACCTTATCCTGCAGACGGATTATTTGGTTCAAAGGACTATACTGAATTTGATGCAATTTTAGCTATGTATCACGACCAAGGTTTAGCGCCTTTTAAGTCATTGTCTTTCACAAATGGCGTTAATTTTACAGCCGGCTTACCAATTGTAAGAACTTCGCCTGCACATGGAACGGCATATGAAATTGCAGGTGAAAATATAGCTTCGGCCGACTCTTTTAGACAGGCAATGTATTTAGCATTGGATATATATAGAAACAGAGAAATGCATAAAGAGCTTAATGTCAATCCGTTAATGGTTAGCAAAAATGAATTTGGGAGTATTCGAGAATAAGAGGTAAATATTTTTTTCAAAAATTCAGTTTTTTTTTAATAAAAAATTTAAATTTTATAAAAATATAATTACTTTTGCAATCCGAAATTATAATTCAGGGCCCATAGCTCAGTTGGTTAGAGCACCTGACTCATAATCAGGGAGTCCAAGGTTCAAGCCCTTGTGGGCCCACCAGCAAATACAAGCCTTACAGAGATGTAAGGCTTTTTTGTTTTTAGAAATTTGCATACAAATTCAATTTTTAAATATTCATTTAAAATAAAGGTTATGACTACAAGAAGCTCATTTGGCACATGCAAAGAATGTATAAATTATCTTGGTCATGAAAAATAGGCATGGCCTAATTGTAGAGCTTTTATGAATAGAATACCACCGGAAATATTTTACAACTCTCATTCACATACAGAAATATTACCCAAGCAAAAAGGTGATTTTGTTTATGAAATGAATGAAAAGTATAGAAAAATATATAAAAGAAAAGAACGGTATGAAAAAGAAGCAGAAGAAAAGATAAAAACAGAACAAGAACAATTAGAGGAACAATTAAGTTATAAAATTTACAAATTTATAAAAAAGCTGTTTGTAAAAGATAAATAGCAAATTATTAAAAAAGTTTGGTTCCCCCGCTAGCCGAAGTAGCTAATTAAAAGCGAGGAGTTCGGCATATTTTGCAGCTATGTCGAATAATAAAGGTAGTTTCTGAACTATCAAAATGTGGTAGCATTTTAAAAACGTTGATAAATGAAGTATAGTTAATTGTTATTGAAATAAAGAATATAAAAAGAGTAATATAAATGAAAACTGAATATCGAATCAGCTTATGGCAAACATATATTAACCCTTATATAGGTCAAGAGCAGACTTAAATTATTTAAATAGTAACCAAACTTGAACTGATGAGAAAAAAAATAACAATGTTATGAAACTATACATTTATTGATTAATTTTAAGAAAATTGTGTCGAGATTGTATCTAAATTTTCTATTGTGATGAAAAGATTTGACACTATCTAATGGTGTTTTTGTCATTGTGCTCACCAATTGTTTTTGAAATCTCGGGAATTGAATAGCCGGGATTATAAAGTATGTTTATTTACAAAATATTCAATGTATTCAGGTATTTTTGTTCCTAAATTATATGGCATATTCATTAATAAATATGTTACGCCACCCGGTGTTATTGATTTTTCTATTTTAGATTCTCCAGCATACAATCGTATAGCATAGGGATGATTGCTCCGTTCAATAAACTGATGAAGCGATCTAAGTCTACCTTGTTTACCCAATTTAATTTCAATGGGAATAATGTATTTTCCATGCTTATAAACTAAATCGACTTCAGAGTTAAGGTCTCTTTCCGCTCTTACCCAAAAGTGTGGTTTATATGCAGTTTCATCATGAGTTGAAATAATTTCCTGATAAACTAAATGTTCAATTATTTTGCCTCTGTAAAGGTCACTTAAATCATTTAGGCCTATCATTTCAGCTTGCAAAAGCAAAATTTGGTTTAGCATTCCCGTGTATAAAAACTGAAGCCTTGGTCGTTTTTTATAGTCGGTTGTAATAAGAGTGGTTCAAGGCTTGTTGTTGGATAAATTAGCCTGATAATTCTGGCTAAATCTAAAGCACGTAATGCTTCTACAACTTCACGTGATCGATAATTTGATTTGCCAAAACCCTCAAACTTTATCCTGTCAGTTTCGTTTGGTGTTGTTTCAATAACATGGCTGATTATTTTTCTATCTGTATTATTCCGAGCATATTTCTCTACATCATCTTTATATGCTTGCCATAGTCGATTGTAGGTTTTTTTAGATAAAGCTGCAATATTTTTATCTTTAAATAATTGGTTACTATCTCCGGCATACCACCAATAAGTGCATAGTCATGAAACAAATCCAGTAAAGTGTTATGAGCATAATCGGGTAAAAATATTCTATTCTACCTACCGGAAAACTTGGTACTTCTTTTAAAGCGAATTCTAGTAATGAGCCAGCAGCAATTACATATATTTCCGGCTTTTCTTCGTTGAAATATCTTAATAATTTGATTCCTGAATTTCATCAATAAAAAGGAGGGTTGATTTATTTGGCAACAAGCCTTTAAGTAAGTAAGCTGCGTTTAATATTTTATCAACATCATCTATTTGAAAAAGCTTCCTGTCTGTATCTTTTTCCAGATTTAGTTCTATAAAATTATTAAATTCACGGCAAACTCTTTTATCAAAGTTGTTTTCCCTACTTGTCTTGCTCCTCTCAATAGCAGAGGTTTTCTATTAGGTGATTCCTTCCATTCAAGAAGCTTCCTATATGCATTTCTTTGTATCATCATATATCTATTTGTGATAAAACTGAAGTAAATATAAGAATAGTTTGTAACAAAAATGATGTAATATTGTATGTTCTTTGTAATGAATAGTGGGTAATTATTTTTTTGAAACATAATAAGTGGTGTTTGTGGATTAAAACGAAGCTAGGTATTTATGAGTTATTGTTTCATAATAATTTTTTTTCTCTGGTTAATTTTCATTTTTTTTCTAAAGTATGCTTGGCAAAATATTAAATCTATAATGTTATAGAATAAAAAATGAGCAATTGGAGACAGTTTAATAAGAATCAGCAATAAGTATATAAAAATTACAATGTACTAAATCATGATTTAAGAATATTATATTTAACTTTGTTAAGATTGCAGTTTTTTTTGATTTTACATTGTATTTTATCACAAACATAGTATAGTGCGAAGAGGTAAATAGCACCATTAAATTAACCCTTAACTAAACTACATTGATAACACATCAATAAATGTGTGAATGATGTAACCTATTCTAAAAGTTATATAACACATTACAATATAAAAGCGACCATCTTTGTAAAGATTTATTAAAAAAAATGAAAATATATATAAAATACATGGTAAGCAAACGTTGTAAAACTGCGGTAAAAGATGAGTTGAAAAAGCTTCAACTCCATTTTATTGTTGTTGATTTAGGCGAAGTTGAGATTATGGAAAATATTTCTATGGAGAAGCGTGAACAACTGAAAATAGCTTTACACAGCACGGGACTAGAATTAATGGATGACAAAAAAGCTATATTAATTGAAAAAATAAAAAATATAATTATTGAAATGGTTCATTATTCGGATGAGGTAATAAAAACAAACTTTTCTGATTATTTAAGTGAAAAATTAAATCACGATTATACTTATATGGCAAATTTATTTTCAGAAGTACAAGGTACAACTATTGAGAAATTTATTATTTCTCATAAAATTGAGCGAATAAAAGAATTAATCATTTATGATGAATTAACTATTTCAGAAATTGCATGGAAAATGAATTACAGCAGCGTAGCTCATTTATCAAATCAGTTTAAAAAAGTTACAGGACTTTCACCTTCTCATTTTAAACAATTGAAGAATAAAAGACGGAGTCCTATTGAAGATATTGGGAATATGCCTGATGATAATCATAATCAAACAAAATAAATCACCTTTTTATAAGGCGAGATAAAAAATAAAATGAAAACAACAAAAAGCAACTCTCATAAATATATGGATCAATATTCAAGGAGTTTGATAGAGGCCAGTTTAGATCCTCTTGTAACTATCAGTGCTGAAGGAAAGATAACAGACGTTAACGAGGCATCGATTAAAGTAACAGGTATTCCGCGTGAAGAACTAATAAATACTGAATTCTCAAATTATTTTACAGATCCGAAAAAAGCACAGAAAGGTTATCTTCAGGTTTTTAAAAAGGGTTTTATTGCCGATTATCCTTTAACCATAAAACATAAAAACGGAAACTTAATCGATGTATCATACAATGCCTCCGTTTATAAAGATGCTAAGGGAAATATTCTCGGTGTTGTTGCAGTAGCGCGCAATGTTACAAATCAAAAATGGGTAATAGAGTTAAGAAAAGCCAATAAAGAACTTGCGTTTCAAAATAAAGAGAAAGAAAAACAGAAAATTGTAAATAAAGAACTTGAAGCGTTCAACGATGAGATTGAATCGGATTCTCAATATACGCTTAGTCTTATTGAGGCCAGTCTTGACCCTCTAGTTACTATAAATACCGAAGGTAAAATAACTGATATGAATGAGGCTTTGACAAAAATAACAGGTTTGACACGTGAAGAACTAACAGACACTGATTTTCTGGATTATTTTACAGAACCACAAAAAGCACGTGAAGTTTATCAGGAAGTTTTTGCTAATGGATCTGTTGCCGATTTGCCACTTACAATTCGCCATAAAAATGGTAAGCTGACAGATGTATTATTCAACGGATCGGTCTATAAAGATGAAAATGGAAAAGTAGATGGAGTAGTTATAGTTGCAAGAGATGTTACCGAGCAAAAAAGAATTGCAACTGAACTTACAGAAGCAATCGTATTTGCCGAAATGGCAACATTGATTGCAGAGGAAGCAAAAACCAAAGCTGAAAAAGCTACCAAAATTGCTGAAGATGCAGTAAAATCAAAACAACTATTTTTGTCGAATATGAGTCATGAAATTCGCACTCCGATGAATGCGATTATTGGATTTACCAAAGTATTGCTAAAAACAGAATTGTCTGAAAAACAAAAAGAATATTTAGAAGCCATAAAATTAAGTGGCGATGCATTAATAGTGCTTATAAATGATATACTCGATTTGGCAAAAGTAGATGCCGGAAAAATGACATTTGAGCAAATACCTTTCAAAATGTCTCAATCTATTCCTGCAATGCTCCATCTTTTTGAAATCAAAATTCAGGAAAAAAATTTAAAATTAGTAAAGGACTACGACCTTAAAATCCCCGATGTGCTTGTTGGAGACCCAGTTAGATTGCACCAGATTATTTCAAATCTGTTAAGTAATGCTGTTAAGTTTACTTCAAAAGGAAAAATTACATTCAGTATTCGATTGTTGGATGAAGATGAAAAGAAAGTAATCATTGAATTTGCAGTCTCAGATACCGGAATTGGAATACCTGAAAATAAAATAAAAAAAATTTTTGATAACTTTCAGCAGGGATCAAGTGGTACATCACGTTTGTTTGGAGGAACAGGATTAGGTCTTGCCATTGTTAAGCAATTAGTAGAAACGCAGGGAGGAAGTATTCATGTATCAAGCAAAATTAATGAAGGTTCTACTTTTAGCTTTAAATTAAGTTTTCAGAAAACAAAGGCTAAAGCTGATTTTGAACTAGAAATAGCTGAATTGGATGCAGATATTAAAAATTTAAAAGTATTGGTAGTTGAAGATATGCCTCTCAATCAATTACTTATGAAAACACTTTTGGATGATTTTGGGTTTGAATGTAATATTGCAGCTAACGGAAAAATTGCTGTCGAGAAAATGCAAACTAAATCGTATGATATTATTTTGATGGACTTGCAAATGCCTGAAATGAATGGATTTGAGGCTACCGAATATATTCGAAATAAAATGAATTCCAATATACCTATAATAGCTTTAACAGCCGATGTTACTACTGTTGATTTAGCTAAATGTGAATCTGTCGGTATGAACGATTACATTGCAAAACCTGTCGACGAAAGATTATTGTATAGTAAAATGGTTGGTTTGGTTAAAAAGAATCCAATTATTATTATAGAACCTGAAAAAAATAGATTAGATCATAGTGAAAATGATAAATGTATTGACTTAGATTATTTAAATCGTAGGACAAAATCGAATCCGATTCTAATGATGGAAATGATTTCGCTTTATCTGAAACAAACTCCTACTTTAATTACTTCAATGAAACAAGGTTTGAAAAATAAAGATTGGGAATCTCTTTACGCAGCTGTACATAAAATGATACCATCATTTTCGATAATGGGCATTAGTACTGATTATGAAGATATAGCAAAAAAAGTACAGGAATATGCAAGCACACAGAAACAATCGGAAGGAATCCATGAAATGGTTCTGCAACTTGAAAACGTTTGTGTACAGGCATGTGAAGAATTAAAAGAAGAGTTTAATGCAATTAAAAACGCAAACTGATGAATAAAGATAATAGAATCAAAATTTTCCTGGTAGATGACGATGCTTTGTATTTAAAATCATTAGAAATTGATTTTCTACAACATGCTGATTTTTCTATTGAAACATATGCGACAGGCGAAATTTGCTTAGAGAATTTATCACACAATCCTGATGTTATCATTTTAGATTATCATCTTGATGGTATTGATAAAAAAGCGATAAACGGGATAGAAACATTAGATAAAATTAAATTGTTCAATCCCAACATTCCTGTTGTAATGCTATCATCTCAAGATAAAATTGATGTAGCTATAAATTGCATGCACCATAAAGCTACTGATTATGTATTAAAAAGCGAAACGGCTTTCATACGTTTACAAAAAATTATTACAACTATTTTTTCTTATAAAAAAATGGAAAAAGAATTAAGTTGGTATATGGAAAGAATGTAATACTATTTATTTCATTTGTTATTATTATATAGGTGTGTTGCTTATTAAGCAGCGCTCTCCTTCTTAATAAATAATACTTCCTTCAAAATTTTAATAGGTGTGAATAATATAACTTAATTCTATAGTTATGTAACACTTTTCATTTCTAATACACTCACCTTTGTATCTAGAGAATTTTATGATATAATATAATTAGAAAATAATGACAAATATAACAGAATTACAAGGAAACTGGAAAGAGCAAAAAGTTAAACTTAAACAGAAATTTACAGTACTTTTGGATAATGACTTTTTGTTTAAAGAAGGGAAAAAAGAAGAATTGCTTGAAAGACTTCAAATTAAGTTAGTCAAAACAAAAGAAGAATTACAAAAAATTATTGAATAGTAATAATCGAAATTGTTATAAGTAAATTCAATTTTGTAAGAAGATACAGCTAAAAAAAATCAATTCTGCGTTATAAAAATA
Organism: Bacteroidales bacterium; assembly: GCA_016937695.1. GTDB lineage: Bacteria > Bacteroidota > Bacteroidia > Bacteroidales > NBLH01 > NBLH01. The sequence continues at coordinate 5,645 of JAFGWC010000054.1, read as the reverse complement.
TCGAATCCTATTCTAGATACAGCAAAAACATTAAGTTTATATTAAGTTTATTTTTTAAATCAAAAAACCAGATATATCATAATATAAATAAAAACTACTCTTTGGATTCCCTTACTAAATGTGTGAATGATGTGATTTATTTAAATAGTAATGTAATACTTAGTAGTTTATTTGAGCTTAGCTTTGTACTAAATAATAGCCTTCAGTCCATTAAAAGGCAAAAATAAATGTAAAATGAGAAAAACATCTAAAAATCAAACATTAGTCTATGTAATTGTAATTGCAGTTATAGTGGTAGCTTTTCTTGAATTAGAAGGAGGAAATTGGATAAATGGGATGATGCATCAAGGAAGATTGTCTTTTATGAACCACTGGGATTGGACGCAAATAATAATTAGTATAGTAATAGGTTTTGTTATCGGATTGTTTGTAGCTAAAAAAAAATGATAATCAGAAATCTAAAATTATCAATAATTAGTTGATAGCGAAAAAAAATAATTCTAAAATAACACAATGAATATGAAAAAATTACTAAGATTAAAAACATTTGCTTTATTAGCAATGTTCGGGTTTCTTTTATTTACAGTAACATCTTGCATAGTATTTCCTAAAACAGGCAAGTCAAGAAAAGGAAACAATGGAAAACATAAAGGATGGCACAAGGGTAAAGGAAATAAACATAGTCAAAATAGTGCAATTCCATGGGTGTATATCGAAAACTCAAAGGAATAATTCTATAAAAAGAAGCTGTTCGAAAAGGAGTATCAAATCAACTTTACAGAGTTTATAGGATACTCCTTTTCTTAATTGATGTTAATTTATTTACTCATTATTATTATAGTCAGGATTATTACAACATTTACTTGACATCATTTGAGCAAATTGTTGGTGATAGTATTATTAAGAGAATATTTAGCTATTGCTGAATGCACAAAATGTGTGAAACATGTAACTTATACTAAATGTTATGTAACGATTTGATGAATAAAGAGAAATACCTTTGTTCCTATAATAAATTAATCACATATTAATAACAAAGTTATGAAAAATACAATTTTATTTCTGGCAGTAATAGTTTTTATGGCTGGAACAATATTAACAGGCTGCCAATCTTCAGCTGAGAAAGAAAAAGATGCCCAAAATAAGGTACAAGAAGCAAGAAATGATTTGGGTGAAGCCAAGCAAGATTTAAGTCAGGCAAAACAAGAAACGCTTGACAAATTTCAACAATTTAAAAGAGAATCTGAAGAAAAAATAGCTACTCACGAAAAAAGTATTGTTGAATTCAAATCAAGGATTGCACTAGAAAAAATAGAAAATAGAGCCGAATACGAAAAGGAATTAGTGGATTTGGAACATAAAAATAGCGATCTTAAAAGGAAACTAGATGAATATAAGGAAATTGGAAAAGAAAAATGGGAAGCATTTAAAACGGAATTTAGTCACGATATGGACGAAATAGGTAAATCTCTTAAAGATTTAACAGTTAACAATGTTAAATAAACTGATTAATAACTATGTATAAATTTGAAAATATAAAAAAATGAAAAAAATAATTTTAATGATTGTGTCGGTTATTTTTATGACTAACATAAGTAATGCGCAAGTATCTAATCAGCGAACTAAGTTAAATTTTGGAATAAAGGGAGGATTAAATTTTTCAAACGTGTATGATACAAAAAGCGAAGATTTTAGTGCCGATTCTAAACGAGGATTTGTTGCGGGTGTTTTTGTTGCAATTCCTATTGGAAAGTATTTAGGCTTTCATCCTGAAGTTCTTTTTTCTCAAAAAGGATATAAGGCTTCAGGTACTTATATTATAGACTATAAATTTATTCGTACATCAAATTTTATTGATGTTCCATTGTTATTTGAATTTAAACCAACAGAAATGTTGACTTTGGTTGCTGGGCCTCAATATTCTTATCTGACAAAACAAACAGATGAATTTACAAGTGGAGATTTTACCGATGAACAAGTTGAAGAATTTGAAAATGACAATCTCCGTAAAAACACCTTATGTTTCCTTGGTGGAATTGATATTAACTTAAGCAATATTGTTCTAAGTGGAAGAGCAGGATGGGATATTCAGAATAACAATGGAGACGGAACATCTACTGACCCACGTTATAAAAATGTTTGGTATCAGGCAACTATAGGATTTAGGTTCTAGTTAAACTTAATTGACATTTATGATACTCAGATCAAAGATCATAAATGTCAATTTCAGCTAAAGAACAAATCGCTTAAAATAAATTTAATACGAATTAATTAATATTAAAAATCATGGGAAATTTACTTTATATTATAGCTGTAGTTCTACTTATATTATGGGCAATAGGATTTGTTGGATTCAATGCCTCAGGCATAATACACATTCTTCTTGTAATTGCAATTATTGCTGTTATACTTCGAATTATTAAAGGAAAAAAAATCTTATAGAAACACAATTTTAATATTTATACAATACAGAAATGAAAAAAACAGGTGTAATTATTATACTAATTGGTTTCGCATTAACCATTTTTGCATCATTTACTTTTTTTACTAAAGAAAAAGTAGTTGATATAGTAACAGTTGAAATCACTAGAAATAATCCATATCAACTTAATTGGTCGCCAATAATTGGTATTGTAGTAATGGGAATTGGTGGACTTGTTTTATGGCAATCTTCTAAAAAGCAATAAAATAACCTACATATTATAAGGCAATCAAGCATATCCTTATAAGTGTGAATGATATAACTTATATCTATAGTTGTGTAACATTATCTGCACTTAAAGTAAATACCTTTGTTCTGTGAGGATTTCTCACGTTAATTAAAAACAATTTATTATGAAATTTAAAACAATGTTCCCAATAATAGCTTTGCTATTTTTTGGATTATTTGCAGGTTGTAATAAAGATGATGATAACAATGATGATATTGTTACCCGACCATCTGTTTCAACAACAGATCCGACAAATAATGCTACAAATGTTTTTTTAAACAAAACTATAACTGTAACATATAGTGAGTCAATGGATCCAATGACATTTTCTGAAACAAACTTTATTCTTAAGCAAAATGGAACATCAGTTGAAGGGACTGTTTCATGTTCAGGGACAAACGCAAGATTTACGCCTTCTATAAATCTTTTACCTAATTCCTTTTATTCTATTACTATAACTAATGATGTGGAAAATGTATCTGGTGTATCAATGAAGGATGATTTTGTTTGGGAATTTACTACTGGGACAATAACAGCTCCTACGGTGATTTCTACAAATCCAGATGATTTGGAAACAAGTGTAGCAATAGATAAAGTAATTAGTATTGAATTCAGTGAAGCGATGAATCAATCAACGATTACAACATCATCATTTAAATTAATGTTAGGTGCAACGATAGTTCAAGGTACAGTAAACTATTCAGGCAGCTTAGCTACTTTTACACCAACAGAAAACCTTATTACAGGTACATACACTGCTTCCATAACTACTGAAGCTAAGAATCTGAATAATATTCCAATTTTGAATGATTATGTATGGAGTTTTAGTACTAATGAAACTATAGGTGCACCAAGTGTAAATCTTAAAACAGTTGACAGGTTTGGTATTATTGCAGGTGTTGCAGTAAACAATAATGCAGGTTTCAGTACTATTAATAATGTTGATGTTGGTATATATCCCGGAATTCGTACATCTGTTACTGGATTCCCGCCAGCCGTTATAGTTAATGGAGTGATTTATGCATCCGATGATGCCAGTCCTATTCCAGCTATGCTTATTCAGGCCAAACAAGATTTAAGCGATGCTTTTCTTTTTGCAGAAAGAGCTTCAACTATAGCTCCAATTACTGTTTCAGGCGATCAAGGTGGAAAAACACTTGCTCCTGGTATATATAAATCATTGTCAACCCTTTTGATACAATCTGGCGATTTAACCCTTGATGCGCAGGGAGATGAAAATGCCGTTTGGATTTTCCAGATAGCATCTGACTTTACTACTGTGGGTGGAGCAGGACGAGATGTTATTCTTACAGGAGGCGCCCAGGCAAAAAACATTTTTTGGCAAACTGGCAGATCAGCAACCATTGGAGATTATACTACCTTTAAAGGGAATATACTAGCATTAACATCAATAACAATGAATTCATATGCAGTTGCAGAAGGCAGAATGCTTGCAAGAAATGGTGCTGTTGTGATGACGCACACAAACACTATCAATAAACCGTAAATCTTAAAGGATTAATTGATTTTTTAAAATTACTATATTAAAACAATATTCATTTTTAAATATTATAAAAGCGATTTCCAATAACTAACGGAAATCGCTTTTTTTATTAAATAATATATTATGTAATATCTTAAAAAAGTAAATGTGTGAATAATGTAACTTAATTAAATTGTTATGTAACACTCTCTGGTACTAATGAACTTACCTTTGCTGTGTGAGAATTTCTCACGTTAATTAAAAAAAATTATTATGAAATTGAAAAATCTATTATCAACCCTTGCAATAGCAGCGGTTGTATTAATGGCTGGTTGCAATAAGGACGATGATAATATTGACCTTGATATTATCAGACCAACTATATTAACAAAAAATCCGGCAAACAATGTTACAGATGTAGTTCTTAATAAAATAGTTGCTGTTACATTCAGTGAGGAAATGAATCCGTTGACTCTTAGTACAACAACTTTTACTATTAATCAAGGAACAATTCCAGTTGAAGGAACAGTTTCGTACTCAGGTACAACTGCAACTTTTACACCATCTGTTAAATGGGTATCAGCAAGTACTTATACTGCCAAAATAACTACTGGAGCAGAAAACCTATCAGGTATTGCACTTGAAGCTGATAATGAATGGAGTTTTACAACTGGAAGTACTTCATCAAGTATGTCAACAGTAGATCTTGGAACTTCAGTTAACTATGTGATTCTTGCAAAAACGAAAATCTCTACCGTTCCAACTTCTGATATTACGGGAGATTTGGGATTAAGTCCTGCAGCCGCATCTTATATAACCGGATTTGATATAACAAAATATACAGGTTATGCAGAATCTGCACAAGTTGATGGACAAATATTTGCAGCCGATATGGATGCAATTGATACTCCAATGATGCTTACTACGGCTGTGGAAAATATGATTACTGCTTACAATGATGCTGCAGGACGTCCTGTTCCTGATTTTCTTGAATTAGGAACAGGAAATATTGGAGGCAAAACTCTTGCTCCTGGATTGTATAAATGGACAAATACAGTAACATTGCCAACGGATGTTACCATTTCAGGTGGAGCAGATGATATTTGGATTTTCCAGATTTCAGGAGACCTTACTATGAGTGCTGATGTAAACGTTATTCTTGAAGGAGGCGCTCAAGCTAAAAACATTTTCTGGCAGGTAGCCGGTGAAGCATCTTTTGGAGCATCATCTCACTTTGAAGGTATAATATTGTCGATGACAGCTATTACTTTTAAAACAAGTGCATCATTTAACGGAAGAGCTTTAGCACAAACTGCTGTTGTTCTTGATGGTAATATTGTTGTAGAGCCATAATAAATAAGTTATTGACACTATCCCAAAAAGTGTGTAAAGTCGATTTCCGAATCGGCTTTTTTTATGGTTTAATTCTGTCAGTAAATATAGTCATAAAT
>JAFGWC010000011.1 GCA_016937695.1 Bacteroidales bacterium | reverse complement strand
TAATTCATCAGCGTGACCATGAATATCACCAATTATATCGTACATAAATCAAAAAAAAAACGATTGCTCATTTACTAATAACTATTTACGATTTCAGAAATAACATCGTCAATCGAATGTTCGTTAATCATTAATCATAAATAAATAAAATAATTTTTGATTATTGGGAAAAATTTTAAAAAATAACAATATTAAACTAAACTACAGATTCATATTTTAAGTTAGTTGTTTAAACATTCAAATTTGTTTTATACCATTTGCTATCCAATTTAGAATGGTCGTAATTTAAAATATAATCTATTGCTTCTTCAGGTTTTCCAGCAATAAAATAAAGGTTTTTATAATCTGATTTTGTGAAATTATTTTCATAAAAAACCTCAAATTGCTCAATAAGTTTTGTATAAAAATTATCAGTATTCAAAATTACAATCGGTTTTTCATGAACTTCGAGCTGTTTAAGAGTAATTACTTCCATTAGCTCTTCCAAAGTTCCAAATCCGCCGGCCAGAGCTATAAACGCATCAGATAAATCGCTCATTTTTTCTTTTCTAGAACGCATATCTTTTGTTACTATTAATTCAGTTAGATTTTTACATGCAAGTTGTTTATTATTAATTACTTCCGGAATTATACCTATAACTTTTCCTTTTGCTTTGTTTATTTTTCTAGACATAATTCCCATCATTCCAACTTTTGCGCCACCATTTATTAATGTTAATTTTTTTTCGATAAAAATATCAGCAAGTTTTCCTGCTGATTCATTGTATTTTTCATCTATCGCATCGCTAGATGAACAAAAAACACATATATTTTGCATAGATTTTTTTTCTTATTATTATTATTTAAACACAAAATTCAATGAACAATTAACAATTGACAGTTGTCGATGCCTAAATAGTGTTGACCGTTTTAACTTTCGTTTTACAAATCACAGATTTTAATTTCGGGGCGATATTTAAATCATCGGTTTGTTGTCCGATACAAATATATAAATTTTCAAACTCAACAGGTGTTTTTCTTTGTAACTTATATTTGGTTTTTCATAATTACGCCTAATTTAGCCAACAGCTAAAAGAATATAAACAGTCAGCGCGCCTCTTTCATCAACATACTTTCGCCTTTAGAATACGTCTCATCATTAATTGTCAGCATAAGTGGTGTTAATAGTAATTAAACAATGCAAAGTATCGTGCTATACAGCATCGTGATGCGATAATAATATTATAAGTAGTAAATTGTTAATTTGCTACTTGTGTGTTATTTGTAAAAAAGCATAAAAATTATTATTTTTCCGAAAGTTTATAAAAATTTTCAATTAAGATTTTAGAAAAGGTTTACTGAAATAAATAAATTGCGTAAATTTATAAATCTAAAAAATAAATATTTTAACAATGAAAAATATTATTACTATACTTATAAGCCTGTTACTTTCAACCACAATAGTATTATCTCAAAATAATCAAAAAAGAATTGCTCTGATTGTTGGAAATTCAGCTTATCCTGGTGGACAAGCATTAAATAATCCGGTTAATGATGCCAATTTAATTGCAAATACATTACAAAGTCTCGATTTTACGGTAATAAAGCAGCTAAATGCCACAAAAGCTTCATTAGAAAAGGTTATTTATGAGTTTAGCCGAAGCTTAAGAGACTTTGATGTTGCATTATTTTATTATGCCGGACACGGAATGCAGATTGACGGTAAAAATTATTTAATTCCTGTTGATGCAAAACTATCAGATAAAACAGCCGTAAAATTTGAAGCCGTTGCCGTTGATTTTATTGTTGAAGAATTTGAAAATTATCCAAATAACACTAATATTGTAATACTTGATGCTTGTAGAGATAATCCTTTTAGAAGTTGGGACAGAGGCAGTGCCAGAGGATTTAAAGCAATGCAACCTGCAAGCGGGACAATTATCGCTTTTGCAACTAGCGAAGGTTCAACAGCCGCTGATGGCGAAGCCGGAAACGGATTATATACAACATATTTGGTTCAGGAAATAAAGAAACCTCAAAGAATTATTGATGTGTTTAATAACACCAGAATAGCAGTTGAGAATGCAAGTAATGGAGCTCAAAGTCCTCAGGAATGGACAAAACTTAAAGGTGCATTTTACTTCTCAAAACCAGCCAACACAAATGTAGCTATACCGAGTCAACCGCAAAGTGCATTTATTCCAGGTGATGTTGTTTATTCTTATGGCAGCATTTTAATCGATAGTGAGATTGAAGGCGATTTTTATATTGATGGCGAATTTAAAGGTAGAATATCAAAAAACAGTAAGGGAAATAAATTGCCAAATATTCAAACAGGAAATCATACAATTAAAATTGTTGGAGACGAGAATTGGATACAAATAATAAATATTGTTCAAAATCAAACATCATATTTAAATGTAAAAAGCTCAAAACCAAATTATTCTACAAATACTTTATACGATAATAGAAATGGAAATTACTATCCTATAAAAGAAATTAATGGTTTAGTTTGGATGACAAAAAATCTGACATATTATTCAGGAAGTGGATGCTGGATTTCTGAAAACAAAAATGAAAATCTAGAAAAATACGGATATTTATATAATTGGAAAACAGCCCTAAATGTTTGTCCAACAGGATGGCGATTGCCAACAAAATATGAATTGGAAGATTTGATAAATAAATACGGTGGGCAAGGAGAGAATGCTTATGTTGGATTAAAACAAAATGGCACAGCCGGATTTTCGCCTGCATTTGGTGCTTGGCGCGATTCGGGTGGTTCTTTCAACAGCGGCTTTCTTGAAAAAATTGGATATTATTGGTCTTCTACAGAGCTTGATGAAAATGATGCTTGGTATATGTATATTTACGACGAACAAAAACTGGCAAAAACTAATTCTAATGATAAAGATATGGCTATTTCAGTTCGTTGTGTAAAAAAATAATAATTTCAAGAGCTCTTTTTTCTAGATTATTAAAAGCTTAATTCGATACAAGCAAAAAGTTTAATAAAAGCTAAATACTTATATCGAACTAAGCTAATTTGTTACATTAAAAAACTGAGTAAAATACCAGCAGCCACAGCAGAACCAATAACACCGGCAACATTTGGTGCCATTGCATGCATAAGTAGATGATTTGTAGGATCTTCTTTTAAACCCATGGTTTGAACAACTCTTGCACTGTCAGGAACTGCCGAAACGCCAGCTGCACCAATAAGAGGATTGAGTTTGTCATCTTTTCCTAAGAAAAGGTTCATCACTTTTGCAAATATCAATCCACCAGCTGTTGCTACCATAAATGATAATGCACCTAGGATAAAAATCAGTAAAGATTCAGGAGTTAAAAAAACATCTGCTTGAGTAGAGGCGCCAACAGTAATACCCAATAATATGGTTACAATATCAATTAAACTTGTTCTAGCTGTATCAGCAAGTCGCTTTGTAACACCAGATTCTTTTAATAAATTACCAAAAAACAACATTCCTAATAAAGGTAAAGAGCTTGGCGAAATAAAACCCGTAAGTAATATACCAATAATTGGGAAAATTATTTTCTCCAATTTAGTTACTGATCTTGGAGGTTTCATTTTTATTAATCTTTCTTTTTTAGTAGTAAGAAGTTTCATTATAGGCGGCTGAATAACAGGAACTAAAGCCATATATGAATAGGCTGCAATTGCAATTGGGCCAATAAGGTTTTTAACGGTTTGCCCATTTGCCAATATGTTTACACCATTTGCCAACTTAGATGATAAGAAAATAGCTGTTGGTCCGTCAGCACCACCAATAATTCCAATTGCTCCAGCTTCTTGTGGTTCAAAACCAAGATACAAAGCCCCTAAAAAAGTCATGAAAATTCCTAATTGTGCTGCTGCACCTAGTAACATTAGCTTCGGATTTGATATTAGGGATGAGAAATCTGTCATGGCACCAATTCCGAGAAAAATTAAAGGCGGATAAATACCTTTTACAACACCAAAGTATAAATAATTCATAACACTTCCAGGTTCATAAATTCCTAATTGTAGATTAGCATTCTGCAAAAAAGGAATATTTCCAATCAAAATACCAGTTCCGATTGGAATTAATAAAAGTGGTTCGTAGTCATATTTAATAGCTAGAAATATAAAAAACAGACCAACTAGCAGCATCATAAGGTGCCCAATTGTAGCATTATTAAAGCCTGTGTATTTTAAGAAAGTATTAATGCCTTTTAACGCTCCACTTGGAGTGTTGTTTTGCGGTTGAACAAGCTCATTAGTCTGATTATTAATCTGTTTGGCTTTAGCTTTTTCAGGATTAATTAAAGTTGATTGAATAAAAAACAATAAGGCTATTATTGAAATTATTGTTATAAATTTTTTCATCAGAAAATATTATATTTTATTAATAATTACATAAAAAAATTGATACTTATTTAAATTGAAATACAATAAGTAAATTAATTTAAAAAAATATTTAAATTATTTCAATTAAAAGGTCATTCTGCAATACACTATCGCCTTCTTTAACTTTAATTGACTGTATTTTTCCGGCTTTTTCAGAAAGAACATTATTTTCCATTTTCATGGCTTCTAATATTAAAAGATTGTCGCCAATATTAACTGTGTCTCCTTCTTTTACAATAATTTTAAAAATCGATCCAGGTAATGGAGCATAAATTTTAAAAGCCTTATTACTGATGTTTTTTTCAATTTTACTCTCTTTTCTTGTTGGTTCAGGAATACTTGCTCTTACAAGTTTTGGCGTTTTAGTTTGCTTTATTTCTTTGTTAATTTCAACTAAATAGTTTGTTCCATTAACTTCAATTTCAGCAATATTATCTTCTAAACTTTGAATTTCAACATCGTATTTATGACCTCTTATTGTGAATTTATATTGTTTCATCTGTTTATTTATTAAGTTAAATTTTATATTACAATTGGCTATTATCTATTTCTGCTTTATCTAATAGGCATTTGCATTCCATAAATTTTAGAACTCCATGGCGAATAAGTTTTTGAAACTTTTTTTATAGTCATAACAGTTTCTTCTTCATCATGTAATTCGTTCAAGTATAAATGAATAGCCATTGCAATAGCAGCATTTACAGTTCCAGGAATGTTTAAATCATCAGCATCAGCACATTCTGTTTTTCCTTTTTTTCGCAGTCTTGCTCTTACTTGAAAATTTATTATTTTTGGAATATTGTAAAAAACAAAATATAAAAGAAGCAGTGCCAGAAAAACTATAACATATCCAACAAGTGCGATTATTATATTTTCGCTATTTATAGCATTTATATCTAAAAGAAAATAATTGTTCATTTTTCTAAATTTTATTTATATAATATATTGAATTACAATGGAATATTAGAATGTTTTTTTGGCGGATTTGTATCCTTTTTTGTAGCCATAGTTTGCAAAGCTCTAATAATTCTAAATCTAGTATTTCTTGGTTCAATAACATCATCTATATATCCGTATTTTGCTGCTTGATAAGGATTTGCAAAATTTGCTACATATTCAGCCTCTTTTTGAGCAATAAATGTTTTCTGCTCATCAATATCTTTAATTTCTCTGATTTCTTTTCCATGAAGAATTTCAATAGCACCTTTTGGTCCCATAACTGCAATTTCGGCAGAAGGCCATGCGTAATTCACATCACCTCTAAGTTGTTTTGAACTCATAACATCGTGTGCACCACCATAAGATTTTCTTAAAGTAATAGTGATTTTTGGAACAGTTGCTTCGCCATATGCAAAAAGTAATTTTGCCCCATGAGCAATAATTCCGCCATATTCCTGAGAGCTTCCCGGTAAAAATCCAGGAACATCAACTAAAGTAACAATCGGAACATTAAAAGCATCGCACATTCTCACAAAACGTGCAGCTTTTCGCGATGCATTAATATCTAAAACACCTGCCAAATAATTTGGCTGATTAGCTACAATTCCAACAGGGCGACCGTTAAATTTGGCAAAACCGACAACAATGTTTTTTGCATAATGTCTGTGAAATTCAAGAAAATCATCATTATCAACCAATGTGTAAATAATGTCTTTTACATCATACGCTTGATTTGAACTTTTAGGTATAATTTCGTTTAAATTATCGTCTAATCTGTCAATTGGGTCGTTTGATTGTGTAATAATTGGATCTTCAAGATTATTTTGAGGTAAAAACTCCAGCGTTTTTCTGATAAGCATAATACCTTCGTCTTCATCATCAGCTCTAAAATGAGCAACACCTGATTTTGTAGCATGAATAGTTGCGCCACCCAAATCTTCAATCGAAATATCTTCTCCTGTTACAGTTTTAGTTACTTTTGGGCCAGTTACAAACATATAGCTTGTTTTATCACTCATAATAACTACATCTGTAAGTGCAGGAGAATAAACTGCACCACCGGCACAAGGACCAAAAATTGCTGAAATTTGCGGAACAAGGCCAGAAGCCATGATGTTTCTTTGAAAAATTTCGGCATATCCGGCAAGACTTTTTACGCCTTCTTGAATTCTTGCTCCACCGCTGTCGTTAACACCGATAATAGGAGCTCCAACTTTCATTGCCTGATCCATTATTTTACAAATTTTTAGAGCATAAGTTTCTGATAATGAGCCACCAAATATTGTGAAGTCTTGTGCGTAAATATATACAACTCTGCCGTCGATAGTTCCATGTCCGGTAACAACTCCATCTCCCATATACTGAGTTTTTTCCATATCAAAATCAGTACTTCGGTGAGTTATAAACATGTCGGTTTCTTCAAAACTGCCTTCGTCTAGAATCATATCAATTCTTTCTCTTGCAGTATATTTGCCTTGAGCATGTTGTTTTGCAATTCTTTCTTCTCCACCACCAAGTCTTGCTTCTTGTCTGTAGTCGATTAATTGTTTTATTTTATCTTGAATATCCATTTTATAATTATTGAGTTATATTAAATGATTGATAATTTTATTAATAGAAATAGTATTATTTGTAATATAAATGGTTTATTATTAATCTTTATTGTTGTTTAAATTTTCTTTGATATTTTAAATTTCTGTATCGTCTATTTTTGCAAGTAATTAGTATATTGGTAATTAGTAATTAAGAATATTAGAAGTTAATTTTAAATTACCAATTACTAATTTCTAATTACCTGTTAATTAATTCAAAACAATATTATTATGTATCACAGCTATTTTAAAGCATTTCCTTAATCTTTACTGCAAAATTCTGTTAAAACGCCAAATGTTGATTTAGGATGTAGAAAACCAATGTCTAAACCTTCAGCACCTTTTCTTGAAGATTTATCTATTGTTATAATACCTTTATTTTCAGCTTCTTGTAGAGCTTTGCTGGCATTTTCAACAGCAAAAGCGATATGGTGAATGCCTTCGCCTCTTTTTTCAATAAATTTTGCAACAGCACTATTTTCATCTGTTGCTTCAAGTAGTTCTATTTTTGTTTGGCCCACCTGAAAAAAAGCCGTTTTAACCTTTTGGTCTGTAACTTCTTCAACAGAATAGCATTTAAGGCCAAGAACTTCTTCATAATATTTTTTTGCTTCTTCAATGCTTTTCACTGCAATTCCGATATGCTCAATATGTGATGGTTTCATTTATATATATTTTAATTATTTGCTTAAATTTATATCGACAAAATTACAAGTAACTTGTATTTATTTATATGATATATGTCAATATTTTGATATGTGAGTTATGATGTTAAACATATAAAATTAGTTGAAAGTTAGGGATTTTAAATTTAAATGCAGATTTTTATTTAGAATTTGTACTTTTAACTGTATGTTAAAGCAGAATCCTGCCAGAGTTTTGCTAATTAATGTTAGTGAGATTATTAGTTTTGTTGGTTTTTACAGATATTAACTCTTACAGACTTTTCCGATTAAGTTAAAGTTGTTTTTTCAGGAGCTAAATTTGAATAGACATTTTAACAATTCTAAAATATAAAGCCACGAATGCATTAATAAATAATAATTTGTGTATTCGTGGCAAATTTTTTTTAATAATGTCCGTTATCTGATTAAAAATAAACAAATAAACGCATAAACAAATAACCAATATGTATTTAAGTTGGTTACCCACTAAATTTGCAGTAATACCACTTAACTTTGTTAAATTTATTATTTTGGATTTCAAAAAGAAGTTTATTGTTGTAATATCAGCAAATAATATTTTAAAAGAAACAGCGTATGATTATATTTGTAAATGAATTTTATCAAAATAATATCTAAACATAAAAAAATGAAAATAGTTTTTCTGGATGCTTTAACTATTGGAGCAGATTTGGATTTTAAATTGCTTGAAAAAGAAGGCGAATTAATAATTTATCAAACAAGTTTGAAAGAAGATTTAGCAGAGCGAATTAAAGATGC
>JAFGWC010000053.1 GCA_016937695.1 Bacteroidales bacterium | reverse complement strand
GATAAAGAAAACAATGCAGTATGAAAAGGTTGAGGCATTTTATTCATTTCATTTGCAAAATACTGAAAAAACTCTTCGTCCCAAATTCCCCAAGCACCGTCAAAATCAGAATCGTTGCCATATTCTGTCATTCCAAAATATTTATCGTATCCGGCTACTTTCATAAACGATTCAAAACCCATCGAGCCGTTTGGCGCACCATGAAAAAAGGCTGTTGAATATCCTTTTTCTTTTAGTAAGCTAGCTAAACTATTTATCTTATTTGTTGCATATTTAGATGTAACATAAGGATTTCCCATTGAAGGAATACTTGATGTTACCGATGGCAAAGCATCAATAGATTTTCGTCCGTTTGCAAAAGCTCGCGCATATGTTCTGCTTTTTTGCATTAATGAATCTAAAAAAGGTGTGTAACCCAAATAAGTTCCATTATCCAGATTTTTATTTAATGCGCCGGTGTATTCTTTTGCCATGCTTTCAATAATAAACACAACAACGTTATATTTTTTAAATTCTCCTTTCGGATTTGATTTATGAAGTGGCGTATAAATACTGTCAAGCTCATTATCGGTAAAATACTTTTTTAATTCTAATGGTTTTTTATCAATAGTTTTTATTAAAGTAAATGGTGTATTTAAAACTATTGCCATTTCTAGCGGTTTTTCGGTATATTTTCCGGCATTTCCAAGAGTTATTGGGCGAGTTGTTCCTGTAAATCCGCCTCGCATTGCTATTATTGAAAAATAAACACTTATTAAAAGCCAAGCTATTGATGTTAAATAATACGGAAGCCTTTTTATTTTTTCGGGTTTTATAATTTTTGTTTTGTTATACAAAAAAATCAGCAAAATCATTTGTGCAATCCAAAACAAAACACCATACCAATAATCAATTAAAAAAAGACCTAAAAGAGTTTTTATGTTTCCTTCTTGTGCAAACATAAAAACATCTGAAGTACTTCGTTTTAAAATAAAATCGAAATAGAAAAAATCCATAGTGTTTGCTGCTAAAGCTATTCCGTTTGTGATAAAGAAAAACCATTTTAAAATTATGGTGTAAACTTTTGAATATCTGAAAGGAAAAGGCAATAAAAATAACAATAAGTAAATACTGTTTACAAACATTATTGCTGATATATCAAACTTTAATCCTCCGCCAAAAATCCTAAGCAATCTAATAAAAGAAATATCAGTATAATATTCTGTATTAAACAAGTAAAAACCAATTCTTGAAATCGTAAAAAGCAACATTAATATAAGAATACGCTTGATTAAAACATATTCTTCAATAAAATTATATGATGTGAAGTTTTTATTTTTATTGATGTTTTCTTCCATTTTATCAGCATTATAAATAAATTCGCAATTTATTTTAAGTTTGCAAAAATAAGAATTAATATTTAAGATTAAATTTAGATACGTGAAAAAGATTATAACATTTTTAGTTAGAAAAATTCCAAGACCAATTCTCATAAAATTCAGCTTTTTATTCAGTAAAATAATAAGCGTATTTTATTTTGGAAATAAGGTAGAATGCCCAGTTTGCGGAAATCATTTCAGAAAATTTTTACCTTACGGAAACATAGGTTCCGACAATAGACTTTGTCCTTCGTGCCTTTCGCTTGAGCGACACAGATTATTATGGATATATTTAAAAGAAAAAACCGGGTTTTTTACCGATAAATTAGATGTTTTACACATTGCCCCCGAACAACCATATTACAAAAAGTTTGAAAAGCTCAAAAATCTTAATTATACAACTGCCGATATAGTATCGCCTATTGCAAAAGTAAAAATGGATATCAAAGAAATGCCTTTTAATGATAATTCTTTCGATGTTTTGCTTTGCAATCATGTACTTGAGCATATTGACGACGAATTAAAAGCCACAAAAGAAATTAATCGTGTATTAAAACCTGATGGCTGGGCTATTTTACAAGTTCCAATCGATTTAAATCTTGAAAAAACATACGAAGATTTTAGCATTACCGACCCAAAAGAAAGGGAAAAGCATTTTGGACAATACGACCACGTAAGACAATACGGAAAAGACTATTCCCAAAGACTAGAACGTTCAGGTTTAAAAGTTACAGAAGTAAATTTTATTGATAGCTTTACAGAAGAACAAATTGAAAGATACAGATTTGACAAATCAGAAATAATATATTTGTGCAAAAAAGCTGATATTTAGAATTAAAAGAGCAAAAAACGCAAGAGGAAGTAAAATAAATGAATTATCATGTTAAAATCACAAAATATATTTGAGATTTAATCGATTTTGCCTTACTAAACATCATAAAAAAAGCATTATAGCAATTTGCCTACAACGCTTCTTCAATAGTCGGGGTGAGAGGATTTGAACCTCCGACCCCACGCCCCCCAGACGCGTACTCTAAACCAAGCTGAGCTACACCCCGAACTGTTTTTTTTATTTTATATTTAATAATTATCCTAAAATCCGCAAGTCATCGTATCAATCAGCTAATTAACCATAGAATATCAGCAAATTTTCTACATTTTTTTTAACAATTTATACAATGACTATCAGTTATTTTTATTAAATATTGAAAATTTTATCAAATAAATGTGAATTTATATCGCAATTTTGCACAAAAATAATATTCTTATTAATTATTACAAATTTAATAAATTTGAATTATTATGGAAATTGAAAATATAAAAGAAAAACTATGCTTTGCCGGCAAAAAACTACTTACAGAAGGCCTGGTTAAAGGAACTTGGGGAAATATAAGCATAAGAATTGATGAAAAAAACATGTTTATTACACCAAGCGGACAAAATTATGAAAATCTTATTGCCGACGATATGGTTTTAGTAAATTTTACTGATTATTCTTTCAAAGGAAACAAAAAACCTTCATCCGAACTTAAATTACACGGCGAAATTTACAAAAAAAGGAAAGATGTAAATGCAATAATCCACACTCATCAGCAAAATGCAACAACTCTTGCTGCTGCTAGAGTAAATCTGCCGCCAATTATCGACGATATGGCGCAAATTTTAGGACCAAACGTAAAAGTTACGCAATACACTCTTGCAGGAACCAATCGCTTTGCTAAAAAAGCCCTTAAAGCTTTAAAAGGAAGAAACGCAGTACTGCTCGCAAACCACGGCGCTGTTGTTGTTGGTAGAAATATCGACGAAGCTTTTGTTGCAGCACAAGTTCTTGAAAAAGCAGCAAAATCTTTTATCGAAGCTTCTTTTATTGGAGGCGCAAAAAGCATCAACAAATTTCAAGCTTGGATGATGCATAAGTATTTTCTTGAAAAATACTCGAAACAGAAATAATTCATTGTTTAATTATACAATTATGAACATGCTTCGAAAATCGGCCAAACGGATGTATTTTTAATATTATTGAATTCACATTAAATGAAATATAATTTTGTAAATTTGTAATCGTTTAGTATTAATATATACTTATAAAATACAACACATGAAAAGATTCACAAACATTTTAATCGCTTTAGTTTTAATAGCAAATTCAATATCTGCTCAAGTTTCTCCAAATCATTATTTAATTAATTTTACTGATAAAAATAATTCAACATATTCTATAAATAATCCACAAGAATTTTTATCACAAAGAGCAATTAATCGAAAAAGCAGATACAATATCTCAATTGATTTAAAAGATATTCCTGTAAATAAATCATACATCGACAGTTTAAAAAAGCTGGGTTTAAAAATTATAAATGTATCTAAATGGCTTAATTCTGCCACAGTTTATTCTACTGATATTGCTTTAATAGATACAATAGATAAAATATCATTTGTAAAATCTGTTGGAATTGAAAAAAAATCAAATAAAATAAAAACAGAAAATACACTAGAAAAAAAGTCGATTGGGAAAAGCACAACCGACACCGTAAACTCAAATTACTTTGATTATGGAATTTCTTTAAATCAAAGTCAAATGTTAAACGGGAATTTACTTCATAACGAAGGATTTAGAGGCGAAGGAATGCAAATTGCAATACTAGATGCAGGATTTTACAAAGTAAATGAACTTCCGGCTTTCGATAGTTTAAGAATTAACAATCAAATACTTGGAGTTTGGGATTTTGTTGATGGCGACAATCAGGTTTACGATGCCGATACTCACGGAATGAAAGTTTTATCGACAATGGCAGGCAACATTTCCGGACAATTAATAGGAACTGCACCAAAAGCTAAATATTGGCTTTTAAGAACAGAACAAGGCGCAAGCGAATATATTATTGAAGAACACAATTGGGTTGTTGCAGCCGAATTTGCCGACAGCGCCGGCGTTGATGTAATAAACAGCTCGCTTGGATACAACGATTTCGACGATAATATCAACAGCCACACATATCAGGAAATGGACGGCAACTCTACAATTATAACTATTGGTGCCGATATTGCAGCAAGCAAAGGCATTTTAGTAGTTACAAGTGCCGGAAACGAAGGGTTTTCATCGTGGCAATACATAACTGCGCCTGCCGATGCAGACAGTGTTTTAACTGTTGGAGCCGTTACGCCTGAAAAAACAATTGCTTATTTTAGTTCTTTAGGTCCAACTTCCGATAAAAGAATAAAACCAGATGTTTGTGCACAAGGAATGCCTGCCGTTGTTGAAGGAAGCGGAGGCGAAATTTCATACGCTAACGGAACCTCTTTTTCGTCGCCAATAATGGCAGGAATGGTTACTTGTTTATGGCAAGCTCATCCCGAATTAAACAATATGCAAATTATTGATGCAGTTAAACGAAGCGCAAATAAATACAGCAAACCTGATACTATTTATGGTTACGGAATTCCCGACTTTTATGCTGCTCATTTATACTTAAAAAGCTCAGGATTAATCGATGTAAAGAAAACTGATTTTCTAAACGTATATCCAAATCCTTTTAAAAACTCTTTTAATGTTGAATTTATTGCAAAATCTATAAATCCACCTTTTGATTTAGAATTTTCTGTTTACAATTTTCTTGGTTCTAAATTACTTTTTCACAGAAGTATAAGCACACAAAATAATTACACTGCCGCTAAAATCGATTTAAACAATAATTTTACTAAAGGCTTGTATATTTTTCAGATAAAAGCCAATAATTTAATTATGCAAAAAAAACTTTTAAAAATGTAAACTTTACTGATGTAAAATTAATTGTTAAATTGCTAAAACACTTGCAAAATCTAAATTAATTTATGAGCGACAATAAACTAAGCTTATTAGAACTAAATCAGCTAATTAACGAAACTTTACAAGAAAAATTCAGCAATAAAATTTGGCTTGTTGCTGAAATTGGCGAGATAAATTTTAATCAAACCGGACATGCATACCTAGAGTTAATTGAAAAAGATAAAAATTCGGATAAAATTATTGCAAAAGCAAGAGCTACAATTTGGTCTTACACATTACGAATGCTAAAACCATATTTCGAAACAACCACAAATCAAGAACTTACATCAGGATTAAAAATACTTATAAACGTTTCGGTAGAGTTTCATGAAATTTACGGCTTTAGTTTAAACATTAAAGATATTGACCCAACTTATACACTTGGCGATATTGAACGACGCAGATTAGAAATACTAAGAAAACTGGAAGAAGAAGGCATAATTAATATGAATAAAGATATTGATTTGCCAATTGTTATTCAAAAAATTGCAATAATATCTTCAGCAACTGCAGCCGGATACGAAGACTTCACAAACCAGCTCGATTACAACAAACATGGATATAAATTTTATTACAAACTATTTCCGGCATTAATGCAAGGCCAACAAACAGAACAAAGTATTATTAACGCGCTTGAAAAAATTTTTGAAAATGCTGATTTTTTTGATGTTGTTGTAATAATTCGCGGCGGCGGTTCAAAATCCGACTTAATGAGTTTCGATAAATATGATTTAGCATATTTTATTACTCAATTTCCAATACCTGTTATTTCCGGCATTGGCCACGAAAAAGACATTTCGGTTGTTGATATTGTAAGCCATACTTCATTAAAAACTCCAACGGCTGTTGCCGAATTTTTAATCTCAAATATTACTGATTTTGATAATTATATAAACGAACTATTTAAAAACATTGAATCTACTGTTATCGAAAATATACAAACCGAAAAAGAAAATCTACTTTATATTGCTCAAAAATTTTCACAAAACGTTAAAAATAAAACAAATACAGAAAAAACAAAACTACTTGTTTTACAAGAAAAATTTATCAATAAAACAAAAAACAGAATTAATAATTCCATTATTAAAATGGATTTTTATAATAATTCTATCAAAAATATTGTAAAATATAATTTTAACGCTAAACGAACAAAACTTGATAGAGAATTTGAAAAACTTAAATACAGAGCTACAAATAAAATTTATGAAATTCAAGAAAAAATTAACAATTACGAAAAACGAATCAATATTCTTGATCCTAAAAATGTAATGAAAAAAGGATATTCAATTACTAAATTTAACGGAAAAATAATAAAAAATGCAAAACTTATAAAAAAAGGCGATAAAATTGAAACTATTTTATATCAGGATAAAATAATTAGTTTAATAGAAGAAACAAATAAGGATAACATCATAAAAATCTGATTATAAACACATTACTTTTCCAACAAAAGCATTTTAGAAACAAAAATCAAAATCAAAATGTCGGTAAACAAACAATATTACTCATTTATAAAAATTTTAACGGGCTCAGATCTTTCAAAAAGGAGAATTCCTTACATGATTATAAAAAGTGAAAACGAAGGTCCAACAGTCTGGGTAACAGGATGTATGCATGGAGATGAAATTGGCGGAACTGTTATAATACATGAATTATTTAAAAAATTAAAAAAACAGCTTTTAAATGGAACAGTAATGGCTTTTCCATTACTAAATCCTTCTGGTTTTGAATCAATTTCCAGAACTATTGCAATGACCAAAGAAGATTTAAACAGATCATTTCCGGGAAATGAAAAAGGCACTTTAGCCGAAAGAATCGCTTTTAAAATTTTTACTCACATTGTTGAAACTAAACCATCTTTAATACTTGATTTACATAACGATTGGAACAAATCTATTCCATACGTTTTACTTGATCCGTTAAGCAATAGAAATATTGACAGCGTAATACAAAACTACTCTAGAATGTCAGGTTTATTGCAAATTGAAGATACAGATCATTTAGAAGCCTCATTAACTTTTAATCTTGTTAAACAAAATATACCTGCAATGGTTTTTGAACTTGGAGAATCATACATAATTAATGAAAAAAATATTGAAATAGGAATCAATGCAATATGTAATATTTTAAAAAACATAGGAATGGTAAAAAATGATGATTTCCAATATCAATTCCCTTTACCAGAGCACATTAAAAACAGAACTCTAAAATATTCTGCATTACCATTAAGCTCAACAAGCGGAATTATTCGTTTCTTAAAAAAACCCGGAGAAATTGTTGCTAAAGGTCAAAAAATTGCTAGAGTTTACAATGCTTTTGGCAAACAAATAGAAACAATTTTGGCACTTCAAAATGGTATTATTTTAGGACATACAGATAATGCATTGGCTTTTCCGGGTTCGCCAGTAATGGCTTTTGGAACTATTTAATTTCAAAAAAAAACAAACAAAATTCTGTATATCAACTAAATAAGATATCAAATAAAAGAATAAAAAAAAACAGATTGACAAGTTTTTTAAATTTTTAAATAATAAGTCTAAAACTGATGATTTTTGAAACAAAAAATAAATACTTTTGCGTAAAATTCGTCAACAAATTTTATGGAAAAAATATTCAAGCCCAAATTATTTAGTTTAATTCATGTCGGAATAAGTAAAAAGCAAATTTTAAAAGATTCAATGGCAGGAATTGTTGTTGGAATTGTTGCTTTACCGTTAGCAATAGCATTTGCAGTAGCATCTGGAGTTTCCCCCGAAAAGGGTTTAATTACAGCTGTTGTTGCCGGATTCTTAATTTCTTTTTTTGGCGGAAGCAGAGTTCAAATTGGCGGACCAACAGGTGCTTTTATAATTATTATTTACGGAATAGTTGAAAAATACGGAGTTGACGGACTAATTATTTCTACAGTTTTGGCAGGAATTATTTTAATTCTTTTCGGACTACTAAAATTAGGAATTTTACTGAAATATTTCCCTCAACCATTAATTATTGGGTTTACAAGCGGAATAGCTTTAGTTATTTTTTCCACTCAAATTAAAGATGCATTCGGACTAAATATACAAAAAGTTCCTTCCGAATTTATTTTAAAATGGACTGCGTATGCATCTAATATTCAAACAATTAACATATATGCTTTTTTAATTACAATTGTCACCATTTTAATCGTAATTTTTTCAAAAAAAATCACCGAAAAAGTTCCAGGCTCTTTTATTGCCATTATATTATTAACCTTTGTTGTTAAGTTTTTTGATATTCCAGTAACAACAATAGAATCTTTTTTTGGAGAAATTCCAAACAGTTTTAGTATTGAAATTCCAAAAATAGACATATCAAACTTATCGGTATACTTTGCGCCGGCTGTAACAATTGCAATTTTAGGCGGCATTGAATCTTTACTTTCGGCCGTAGTTTCTGATGGAATGATAAGCGGCAATCATCGTTCTAATACTGAGCTAATTGCACAAGGAATAGCAAATATCATTACACCTTTTTTTGGTGGAATTCCTGCAACAGGTGCTATTGCCAGAACAGCAACTAATGTAAAATCAGGCGGACGAACACCAATTGCAGGAATTGTTCATGCAATTACTTTACTTTTAATTATGCTTTTTTTAGGAAAATGGGCAAAATTAATTCCAATGTCTGTTTTGGCAGGTATTTTAATTGTTGTAGCATATAATATGAGCGAATGGCGTTCGTTTATTTCTATTTTTAAAGGCTCTTTTTTCGATATTATTGTATTAGTTACTACTTCCTTTTTAACTGTAATGGTTGATTTAACCGTTGCTATTGAAGTTGGCGTTGTTTTATCTGCACTTTTATTTATGAAACGCATGTCTGATATTGGCGAAGAAAAAATCACCACACGAATTGATAGCGACATAATTGAAGATTACTCTGAAATACCAAAAGGAATATCTATTTTTGAAATTAGCGGACCTTTATTTTTCGCATCAGCAAAAAAATATTCTGAAATGATAAAAGAAGTTGGAATTGACAGTTGCATTCTCATTATTCGTATGCGACACGTACCTTTTATCGATTCTACCGGACTTAATAATTTAAAAAGTACAATCAGAATATTAAAACAATCCGGTGTTACAATAGTGCTTTCAGGCGTAAATAATATAATTTTAAATGATTTCGAAAAAACCGGTTTATTTTCATTAATGAACAAAGCAAATATTTTCGATTCTTTTGATAAAGCATTAGATTTTTCAAAATTTAAGCTTATAAATGATTGTATAAAATCATTTCAATAATAAAATTAAAATCATTTTTTAAAAATCAAAAATTCATAAGTGTCTGATTATGCAATAATTAACAAAATAGATTTTTTAATTATTAAGATTTAAACTTATTATAAATCAAAATTTTTGCTATCTTTACTTAAACTTAATTTTACTTCTATATGCATCAAACGGAAATTATTTTTTTTACTGTTTTCACTTTAACAATTATTGCTTTTTTATTAATTGATTTACTTTTAATTGGAAAAAAAGAACACATTGTTTCCGCAAAAGAAGCTGCAATTTGGAGCACAATTTGGATAAGTTTAGGACTTTTATTTGGCGTATTTTTAAAATTTCACGGAGAACTTATTCATGGAATAAAAACCTTTGAAGACCTTGCTTTCATTACAAATAATTATGCCGAAAATATAAAATTAATTCCTGGAGACTTTGAAAAAAGTCTGCAAATATTTAGAAATCACCAATTTTTAACATATATAACAGGATATTTAATCGAAAAAACACTTTCGGTAGATAATTTATTTGTTATGATGATGATTTTATCCGGTTTTGGAGTTAGAAAACAACATTATAAACCAGTGCTTTTTTGGGGAATCTTAGGTGCAATTATTTTGCGGTCTCTTTTCATTTTTGCAGGAGCTGCACTTATTCACAAATTTAGCTGGTTGCTTTTAGTGTTTGGTGGTTTTTTAATATACAGCGGCGTAAAAATGTATATCGACAGAAACAAAGAAGAAAAAATAGAGCCTCAAAATCATAAACTTGTTAAATTTTTATCTAAATATTTATCCGTTTTTCCAAAATATGTTTCGCAAAGATTTTTCATTATTTACAAAGGCAAATTTTTCATCACACCTCTTTTTATTGTGTTGATAATAATTGAATTTTCAGATTTAGTATTCGCATTCGATTCAATTCCTGCAATTTTTGCAGTTACAATTGATCCTTATATTGTATTTTTCTCTAATATTTTTGCAATTTTGGGTTTACGAGCATTGTTTTTTCTACTAATAAAAATTGTTGATAAATTTTGGCTTTTAAAACCCGGCGTTTCTATTTTATTAGTTTTTATAGGTCTTAAATTACTGTTTCATAATTGGTTAGATGAAATTGGATTCGAAACTGTATATTCTCTAATATTTATTTCAGCAGTTTTAGTTTTCAGCATTGTATTTTCTTTATTATTCCCTAAAAAAGAAAAAATCCAAAATTAAATATAGATTTTAAAAAGCAATTTTCATTTTATTTTTCAAAATCATTTCATCAGAATAAACAGCAAGCGGTTTATTTCGTAAATTATACTCAGAAACCATAATTTCGCCATAAGCGCCTGCGCTTCTAATTGCAAGTAAATCACCTCGTTGCGTTTCAGCCAATTCCATTTGAGAAGCAAAAACATCCGACGATTCGCAAACCGGACCAACTACATCGTATTTGCAAATCTTGCTTGGAATATTTTTTTTACTGATATTTTCAATTTTATGCACCGAACCATACAAGGCCGGACGTATCAAATCCGTCATTCCAGCATCAAGTATTACAAATTTCTTCTCAACACCATTTTTTATGTACAAAACTTTGGAAATTAAACTTCCCATTTGTCCAACAACAGAACGCCCAAGCTCAAAATGTATTTGCTGATTATTGTTAACATTCAGATATTTATTTATTGTATCAAAAAAACTTTCATAATCAGGAACAAGCTCATTATCAGGATTTTCGTAATTAATTCCTAATCCACCTCCCAAATTAATATGCTTTAATTTTATATTATGATTTTCGAACAATTCTTCCTGTATTTGGTTAATTTTATCACATAGTTTTATATATGGCTTTAAACTACGAATTTGAGAACCAATATGAAAATGCAGACCTATTAATTCGACATTAGTCAAATTTTTCATTTTAAAAATTACATTATCTAAAAAAACTAGTGGAATTCCAAATTTATTTTCACTTAATCCGGTTGTTAAATAATTATGCGTAAGTGCATCAATATCAGGATTTAACCTAAGCGAAACAGATACTTTTTTATTTTTTTTTGAGGCTAATTCATTTATAATTTCAATTTCTTCAATAGATTCGCAATTAAAACCAAAAATAGAATTATCGATTGCAAAATTAATTTCAGAATCGCTTTTACCAACTCCTGCAAATACAATTTTCTCGGCATCAAAACCAATTTCAACAGCCTTTTTTACCTCGTTTCCACTAACACAATCGGCACCAAACCCTTGATTTTTAACTGTTTCCAAAGTTCTATCGTTTGAATTTGCTTTTAAAGCATAATGAACAATATATCCGTATTTTTCTGAAACTAACTTTAAATTATATAAACTCTTAGATAACAAATCCATATCATAAAAATAAAATGGAGTTTGTATATCAGAAAATTGCTGTAAAATATCTGAATTAAACATAAGCTATTTTGTTTTTAAACAATTTATCATTCAACAAATTAAGTGTCAATACTTTATCTGATGAATTAATCAGTAACGAAATATTATTATTGCTTCCTCCGTAAGAAACCATTCGAAGCGGAACATCAGTAATACAATCGAGTATTTCAGCAGCCAAACCTTTATTAGAGGCAATAAAATCTCCAACAATGCAAACAATTGTTTGGTTTTTATCAATTTCTACAGAACCAAATTGCTCTAGATTTTCCATAATCTCTTTCAAAAAGTCCTGATTATCAACAGTTAACGACACAGATACTTCTGAAGTAGTAATCATATCAATTGGCTTTTTGAATTTCTCAAAAACCTCAAAAACATTTTTCAAAAATCCATAAGCATTTAACATTCGGCTGGAATGTATTCTAATTGCAATTATTCCATCTTTGGCTGCAACGGCTTTTAAATGCTTTTTATCACTAAAATCACTAATTAATGTTCCTTCAGCATCTGCTCTGTTTGTGTTTTTCAATAAAATTGGAATATTGTTTTTACAAGCAGGCACAATACAAGTCGGATGTAAGATTTTTGCACCAAAATAAGCTAATTCAGCGGCTTCGTTATACGATAATTCTTTTAAAGGGAAAGTATTATTTACATAACGCGGATCATTACTATGAACTCCATCAATGTCAGTCCAAATTTCTATTACTGAGGCATTTATGGCAGCGCCAATTAAAGTTGCGGTATAATCGCTTCCGCCACGACCCAAATTATCAATTTCATTTTTTTTATTTATCGCTATAAATCCCTGTGTTACAAATATTTGACTATTTTTATAAATTGACATTTGATAGTTCAAATTTTCTTTTATAAAATATAAATCAGGTTCTTTTTCTTCGTTAATTTTAATAAAATCTAAAGCTGATATAAACGAAGCGGCAACATTTTTTTCTAACAAATAATAATATAAAATAGAAGATGAAAGTTGTTCGCCAACAGCTAAAATTTCATTTCTTTTTTGTTCACTAAACTCTTCATTTTCAACAGATTGCAAAAACTCAATCTTTTCATCAATCAATTTTTCTGATAAATATCTAAATTTAGAATTATTAAATAATTCGTAGGAAATTTGTTTATGAATAGCATCAATTTCTTTAATTAATGAATTGGATTTATCAATAGTTTTATTTTCGAAAAAATCAAACAAATCACTTAATAAATCAGTAATACCTGAAACAGCAGACAAAACAACAATTTTAGGCTGATTATCGGAAATAATTTGCCTTACAATTCTCATCATTTTTGCAGATTTTATTGATGTTCCGCCAAATTTTAATACTTTCATTTCTTAAATTTTGTTTGTCCGAAAGTAAAATCACTTAGATTAAAACAGAAATTTTCGTTAAATTTGTACTGATTTTAAACAATTTGTTAAATTTTTAACAACAATGATAACAATAGGAGAAATAGTTAAGGAAATTATTCAAAACTCACCTTTTTTAGAAGAATCTTTAGCAGACGATTTGATAAATATTTCTTCCTTAGCCAGAAAAATAAAACCGCAAATTGAAAAAAAATTACAAAAAGAGATTCAAATTGGTGCAATTATTATGGCAATTAAAAGAATAGAACCAGGATATTATCATAAAATCAATATCGGATTAAAAAACTTTGTTAATAATATTGGCGATTTTATTGTAAGAAGCGATTTAATGGACTCGACTTTCGAGAATTCTAAAACATTAATATCAAGACAATTAAATTTACTGAAAATAATTGGGGAAAATCAAAAAATTTTTTATTCTGTTTCGCGCGGTATATTTGAAACCACTTTAATTGTCAGCAATTCTATAAAAAATGATGTAAACACAATTTTTGCCAGTGAAAAAATGATTTCTCAAAAGTTTGGTTTATCTTCAATAACTATAAAATTGCCTGAAGAAAACACTGAAATTAGCGGATTTTACTATTTTATACTCAAAAATCTGGCTTGGGAAAACATAAATATTGTTGAAATAATTTCAACAACTAACGAATTTACTATTTTAGTAAAAGACAAAGATATCGATAAAGCTTTTTCAATTTTATTGAAACTAAAAAAAACATAAACACAAGTAACTTATTATCAGCAAATTAAAATAAATTTAGATGAAAACAATTACAAGCTATTTAGAGTTAGAACTTTTAAGTGTTGGCGATTACAAAATCAGAGTTTATACGCTTTTATATATTTTACTGATTTTTTTAATTACTAAGTTAACGCTTTGGCTCATAAAAAAAACACTTTTCAGAAAGCACAAATATAATAAACTTGATATTGGAAATACATATGCATTATATCAGATTATAAAATATGTAGTTTGGATTTTGGCAATTGGCCTGCTTTTAGAAGCAATAGGAATAAAAGTTACAGTTCTTATTGCAGGTTCTGCAGCTCTATTAGT
Source organism: Bacteroidales bacterium (assembly GCA_016937695.1). GTDB lineage: Bacteria > Bacteroidota > Bacteroidia > Bacteroidales > NBLH01 > NBLH01. Next base: position 1,048 of record JAFGWC010000053.1, on the reverse strand, counting down.
TGGTGTTGGATTAGGCTTACAGCAAACTTTTAACGATATTATTTCAGGCGTAATTTTACTTTCTGAGCGCTCAATAAAAGTTGACGATATTTTAGAAATTGATGGCGATATTGTAAGAATTCAAGAAATTGGACTTAGAACTTCAAAATGTTCAAACAGAGACGAAATTTCCATAATAATTCCAAACTCACTAATTACAACAAATAAAGTAATAAATTGGAGCCACCAATCTAAACAAACTCGTTTTAAAATAAATGTTGGCGTTGCATATGGCAGCGATGTAGATTTAGTATTAAAAGTTTTAGAAGAAAGCGCACTTGAACATCCAGATATATCTGATAAAGAGTCAGTTAACGTTCGTTTTATTGAATTTAACAATTCATCTTTAGATTTTCAAATTTTATTTTTTAGCGAAAATGTTTTTAGAATTGAAAAAGTTAAAAGCGACATAAGGATAATTATCAACAAAAAATTTATTGAAAACAATATAAATATTCCGTTTCCGCAAATGGATGTGCATATTAAAAATCAGTAAAATTTTAAACTCTGTTAAAAAACATATGTGATAACTAAAACATTTACTAATTTTAAATTTAAAACATCAAATTTATTATTAACCAAAAACCATACAAAAAATGCAAAACGACATAGACAGAGAAATTGACAATCCTGACAATTACAAATTATACATCTTTTACTTTAATAAAAAAGACAAAAGAATAATTGTTCCGAAACAAGATAGAAACAGAGGTTTTACAATAAACTTTGGTAATTTTTATACATATTTAATTTTAGTGTCAATTTTTTTAATCTTACTCTTTTTTAAAAAAATATTATAATGTAAAAAACAAAAATACATTTCGACATCGCCCTCATTATCAACAACTTAACATTTTAATTTTAAGATATAACTATAATAAGAATAACAGCAATCTAGATTCACAAACTACACAGCTCATTCTCTAAACTAATACTGAAAGTAATTTGAATAAATAACCCAAACTTATTGAAAGATTAAAATGAGATATTTTGTAAGTGTTACTTCTTT